>CAZYOX010000112.1:0-11605 GCA_964649285.1 uncultured Bryobacterales bacterium
CCTGCAGCCTAGCGGCAGCCGCTTCGAGACGCGCCCTACCTTTTTGCACTGGCCTACCTCCGGCAACGAGGGCCCGATGATGAAGCTGTTCCAGCAGCCGCCTGGCGGCCCCCAGTCGGACACGCAAATCCACTTCCGCCAAACAGTGTTGCGCATCCCTCAGCCGCCGCTCGGCCCGCCGCAAGCGATTAACGAACGACTCCCGCAGTTGCACCTCGCAGTCGTCGATGCGCTGCGAGAACTGTCTGGTCCGCCGCCGCAGCAACGCCGCGGGCCGCTCGACTCCCGACTCCAACATCCGCCGCCGGGAGCGCTCCAGCCGGTAGCGGACTCCGTGCTGTAGGCGGCTACGGCTCTTGGCCAAACCCTCCAGCAAGTCGGCCATCTTCGGGACAGCGATCTCAGCGGCCGCCGAAGGCGTCGGCGCGCGCATATCCGCCACGAAATCGGCAATCGTGAAATCCGTCTGATGTCCCACGGCGGCGATCACCGGCACTTTCGATTCGGCAATTGCACGCGCCACCAACTCTTCGTTGAAGGCCCACAGATCCTCAATCGATCCGCCGCCGCGCCCGACTATCACCACATCCGGCCAGCCGCTGTCGCTGAAGTAGCGCAGACCGGCCACAATCTCCGGTACGGCCCTCTCGCCCTGTACCGCTGCCGGATAAAGACGAACATGCAGACCCGGAAATCGCCTTCCCAGCACACGTAGTATGTCCGCAATCGCCGCGCCGTTGGGCGAGGTGACGATGCCGATGCGCTCAGGCAGCCGGGGCAGCGGCCGCTTGCGTTCGGCATCGAACAGTCCCTCGGCGGCAAGCTTGCGCTTGAGCAGATCGAAGGCGAGTTGCAAGGCGCCGTGTCCTTGCGGCTCGACCGAATCGACGTAAAGCTGGTACTCGCCGCGCGCTTCGTACACCCCGATGCGTCCGCGCGCGACCACTTCCAGCCCGTCCTGAGGCTTGACCTTGAGGTACATCGCCGACTGCCGGAAGCAAACGCATTTCAGCTGCGCTTCGCCGTCTTTCAGCGTGAAATAGTAGTGGCCGCTGGGCGCCCGCCGGCAGTTGGAAACCTCGCCCGCGACGCGGCAATTGTCAAACGCCGCCTCCAGCAGACCGCGTATCGCCGCCGTCACTTCAGCGACCGTAAGAGGCCGCTGGCTCGCCGCAAAATCCAAGCCAAGCTGTTCCATCGAAGCGGCACACGCGCCACGCTCTACGATAGCGTTCCCGGCCCTGCACGGCTATTTGAACAGATCGTCGAATTGCTTCCTCGACGATTCGCCGCCCGCGCGCCGTCCGGCCAGATCGACCGTGGTCCGCGCCTCGAAGTAGTCGCAGAAGTTCGAGGCCGTCTTGTCGACGACACGATCGGCCTGCGGCTCGGCGCACTCGTTATTGCGTGCTGGATCGAAGAAACGGCAATTGCGGCAGCAGTGCAAGTCAGCGCCGCAACGCGTGCATTCTTGGCGTCGCGAGACTCTTTCGCCGAACTCCAGGGGAACGGTTGTCCCGCAACTATGACAGCTAAAGACGACATCCGACATAATAGGTTGCAGCTTAACTCCCACCATGGGTCAGTTCAAGAAGATCTTGCCGCTCATCGTTTTTCTGATGCTCGGCTGCGGCGGCAAGATTCCGCCAACGCACTATTACGCTCTCAACCTGCCGTCGGCGCCGGCCCCGGCCGCGGATCCGCTGCCCCATACGCTGGTCGTCATGCCTGTGCGCACCAGCAGCATGCTGACTGAAGATCGCATTGTGTACCGGCCCACGCCGGAAGAAGTCGGGTACTACGAATACCACCGTTGGGCCCAAGATCCCCGCGAGTCAGTCACGGCAGCGCTCATCGATAAAATTCGTGCCAGCGGGGCCTTCAGCAGCGTCGCCCGCTTCGACGGGCGAACGAACTCCGACTATGTGCTCCGCGCGCGCATCGATAGGCTCGAAGAAGTCGATTTCGAAAGCGGCGTTAAGGTCTACAGCAGCGTGTCGGCCGAACTGCTGGAGGGCTCGACCATGCGGGTCGTATGGGAAGACTCGGTGACTTCCGACGCTCAGGTCGGGGCCTCGGAGATGAACGCGGTCGTCCGGCAACTGAGCGAAGCGACCAACCGCAGCCTGGATCAACTCACGCAGTCCCTGGCCGAAGGCGTGCGCAACGCTCCGCCTCCGGCGCCCTAGACCTCGTGAACGTCGACCCGGGGCCGCATCCGCTCCACTTCCGCAAGATCGCCGAAGTCCAGGCCCGGTAACCCCGCCGCAACCGTGCCGGCGGCTACAGCCCAACGGAAGGCCTCAGGGAACGATTCGCCGCGCTGCAAAGCCCAAATGCAGACGGCGCCTAGCACATCGCCGGCGCCGATGGGCGATCCCTTGGCGGTGACCGGCGGCATTGCCCGCAAGCTTCTTCCCTCCCAAACGGCCACGGCTCCCTGACTGCCAAGCGACAACAGCACGCGCTCGGCCCCCATGGCACGGATTTCTTCCGCGCCGGCAATCGCATCCGCTTCACTGAAAAGGCTGCGCCCTAACAGACGCTCTGCTTCCGGGCGATTCGGTTTGGCCAGCGAAGGTCTAGCCGCCAGCGCCAACGGCAAGCCCTCTCCGGTGGTATCGAGCAATGTCGAGACTCCGTGCTCCTTGGCCAGCGTGATCAGGTGCGCGTAAGTGGACGGGGCGACGCCAGGAGGCAAACTCCCGGTGAGAGTCAGCCAGTTCGCCTGTGGCAGCTTCTCAAGAAGCTTGGACTCGATTCGCGCCAATTCTTCCGCGGTCAGCGTGGATCCGCGCTGATCGAGTTTGAGGGTGAGACCCTCGGCGTCCGTAACGGCGATATTCCGTCTGGTTTCGCCCTGCACCGGCACGAGCGTGACAGGGATCTGCGATTCGGCCAGTAAAGCGGCGAAGCGGCTGCCCATCTCGCCGCCAAAGGGAGCGATCGCCTCGACCGTCACGCCATAGCGGTGCAGCACGCTGGCCGCGTTGATGCCCTTGCCCGCGGGTTGCGAAGACTCCCCGGTGATGTAGACGCGATCGTCGTAGACGATTCTTTCCGTCGCGATCGACACATCGACCGCCGGATTCAGAGTCAGTGTCAGAACCAGTCTCAAAAAATTTCCCCCACTTGAATGGCCGCGTTGGATCACGCCCCTCGGCTAGGGGCTTCAGTTCTTCGGATAACCCGGATCGGCCTTGATCCGCTCGATCTGTTCGGTGTGCGCCTGCAGCAGATAAGAAATGTAGTAGAACCACTGCACGCCGGTTAGATCGCCAATTCGCTTCGAAGGATGCCGGGACACGGATAGATCCAAGTACTTGGACGAGTCCAGCACGAACAGCGCTTTGCTTCGAGCCTGCGGAAAGTATTCATCGATATCGGCCTTGGTGACAAGCCGCCCTAGCGGCCGAAAGTTTTCTGGGGGCTTCTCCACGCTCAACATGACGTCCCGGACTACCTTCGTCTGGCCCTTCAGGGTCGCCGCCAGCTCCGGGTTAGGCCCGGCGTCCACGGCGCGTTGCGCCATTTGCGGCAGATCGTTCGTCGACAGAGCGGCATGCTCCGCCAGGGCTCCGATGGTGTGCTTCTGAGTGGGCGCCTTGTAGTTCCATTGCTTTTCGCTGACGCCTTCCAGAGCCTTGACGAACTCGTCGGCGACCTTGACGAATAGCGCGCGAACCTCGGCTTTCGGGTCAGCCTGCGCCAATGCGAAAGAAGGCGCCGTCAGCGCGCACACAAGGAGAAGGGTCCAGAGCCTCATGATTCTCCAGAATACCAGTCGGGTCTGGACAGGGTATCCAGGGCGCCGCACTGTGTCAAGATAGCGTGTAGCCCGCAACCCAGGCGCCGTTCGTACCGATCGATGATCCACTCCTTCGGCATTTCCCACGTCGGGCGCGTTCGCAAGAACAATGAAGACCGCCACCTGGAAGACCCGGCTTTGGGCCTCTATCTGGTCGCCGATGGGATGGGCGGCGCACTCGCCGGTGAGCGGGCTTCTCAACTCACCGCCGACACCATCGCCGCCCAGATTCGCGCAATCGGCGCGGATGCGGGGCCGGAGGATTTAGAGCGCGCCGTGCACGCGGCCAATCAGACCGTTCGAAACGAAGCGCGTTCGAACTCGCAATATGCCGGCATGGGCACGACCATCGTCGCCGTGCTGCTGAAACAAGGGAAGGCTTATGCCGCCAACGTGGGCGACAGCCGGCTTTATAGAATGCGCGGCGGCTCTCTGGAGTGCATCACCAACGACCACAGCTGGGTCAACGAAGTGGGCCGCAATATCGGACTAAGCGACCAAGAACTCAAGACGCACGCCTACCGCAACATGCTCACCCGTGCGATCGGGGCTGACGACACGGTGGAGGGCGAGTTGGTTGAAGTGGGCTTCGTGCCGGGCGACATCCTGCTGCTGAGCACCGATGGGCTGCACGGCGTCCTCGAAGATGCTGATATCGCCGACATTTTGGCCTCCTCTTCGTCACTGCCTGCCATGGGGCAAGCCCTAATCGATTGCGTCTTGGAGTCCGGCGCGCCGGACAACGTCACTGCCGTGCTGATCTCGGCAGACTCCGACTAGCCGGGAATCGCTCGAATCCCGCCGTCCTCTGCCGATAAGGCTCAAGAGGCACCTTGTGGCGGTCTACAGTTACCAACAGATCAGTCCGGACCCTGAACGGACTCCGGAGACCTTGTCGTCCCTAGCCGACACGGCGCCGTCGGCCCAGCCGCTGCACGATAGCCGCCTACGCCTGCTCTCGGCGGTAAATTCGATGCCGCCGCTTCCCGCGGTGCTGAGCCAATTGCTGGGCCTGCTCAACGACGACGACTGCTCTTCCACGGAAATCGCCGCAATGATCGAGCGAGACAGCGTGCTCAGCGGAAGCGTTTTACGCTGCGTGAATTCCGCCTACTACGGCGTTTCCAGCCGCGTCTCTTCCATACGTCACGCCGTCACGCTCCTCGGATTCGCCACGGTGCGCAATCTCGGCTTGGCCTTCTCCCTGCGGCGGATGATGCAGAGCTCCCAGCCCGCCGGCAAGACTTATGCTAGGTACTCGCGTCACGCTCTGGCTTGCGCCCTGATGACGCAGTTCCTCGCGCACCTGACCAGATCCCCTGATGTGGAAGCCGCTTTTGCCTCCGGCCTATTCCATGACATCGGCAAGCTGCTGGTCTTTACGAGAGCCCCCGAACTCGTGCCGCAAAACACCCACGACGCGGAGGGGGCCCGGCCCTATTCGGATGCCGAGAGCTCGGTGCTCGGCGTGACGCACGCCGAGCTCTCCGCCGCCGTCGTCAACTCCTGGAAGCTTCCGCAGGAGATCGAATTGGCAGTGCGCTGCCATCACAACCCAGCTTCGGCGAGCGACGGACCCGGAGCTCCGGGTAATCCCCCAAACCTTGCGTGGCTCGTCCACGCCGCCAATGCGGCAGTGAAGCATATAGGATTTGAGGCGATTTCGTCGCGCCGATGCCCTCCCGACGACCCGCTGGAGACGTTTCAGAAACTTTCGCTGGGGGATCAGCTTCCGGATATCCTGGAACAGTTCCAGGCCCAGTTTCAGGATGTCCACGCGGCCTTCGGATAAGGACTACTGTCTCGAAGTAGGACTAAAGTACTAAGCCTTGCTACTAGGTTGACCTTATGCTCTACTAGGTGTCACCGAAAGTGAGACCCAGGTGAAGCTGTTGGTCGAATTCACGTATTTGCAGGTGCTCGACGTTCTAACGACCGTCGCGTTCCTCATGCAAGGCGTCGCCGAAGCGAACCCGATCGTCAATTGGGCCATGGATAATGGCCCGACTCCAGTAGCCGGCCTGGTGATGCTCAAGGTTGCCGCCTTTGGCCTAGCGCTTGTTTGCTTCGCGCAGGCGCGTCACAAGCTGCTGCAAAGGGTCAATTTCTTTTTCGCCGCCTTAGTTGCCTGGAATCTGTTGGCGTTGATCCTGGCATCGCCGATCTTCCAAGCCTAGCGCCGCTAAAGTTTCAGCTGCTTCAAGTACTCGCGGAAGGGTCCCCCGAGGTCTTCGCGCTGCAAGGCGAACTCAACGGTCGCCTGTAGGAACCCTAGCTTATCGCCTGCGTCGTGGCGCTTTCCTTCGAAACGATAGGCGTAAACTGGTCTCCGCTGCATCAGACTGCGTATCGCGTCGGTCAACTGGTATTCGCCGCCGGCGCCGGGCTCTAGACCATCGATGCAGTCGAACAGCTCATGGGGAAATACGTAGCGCCCGATGATTGCCAGGTTGGAGGGCGCCTGGTCCTTCGGCGGTTTTTCAACTAGATTGTTCACCCGGAATAGCCGATCGGTCGTGCCGTTGAACTCCATGGCCTGCGCGTCGACGACGCCATAGGATGAGATCTTGTCGTCGGGTACTTCCATCACAGCGATGACCGCCCCGCCGAACTGGTCATAGATATTCAGCAGTTGTTTAAGACAGGGCGTTTCGGCAGAGATCACGTCGTCGGCCAGGATGACTGCAAAAGGCTCTTCGCCCACCAATTCCCGGGTCACGCCGACTGCATGGCCTAAGCCCAACGGCTCGCCTTGGCGTATATAGGACATCCGCACGAGGTCGGAGATATGCTTGACGAGGGCAAGTTCCGCCGCCTTGCCTCTGGCTTTTAGTTCGTGCTCAAGTTCGGCATTGCGGTCGAAGTGATCTTCTATCGCCGCCTTGCCGCGCCCGGTGACGACGATAATATTGTCGACGCCGGACTCTAGGGCCTCTTCGACGCCGTATTGAATCAATGGCTTATCAACAAGCGGTAGGGTCTCTTTGGGCTGCGCCTTGGTGGCCGGCAAGAACCGCGTACCCATACCCGCGGCGGGGAAAACTGCCTTGCGTACTTTCCGTTGCATGGTTAGATCCAGTGTGACGGCGTCCGGCCACGGCACGCAAACCGATTCAAACCCCACAAGGCTCAGGAAGATCCACCTAGCCCGCGCCGATATAATGCAAGCACAGTGGCTGAGCTGAGCGTCTATTGGCTGCGCATCGCGCTGCTGTTGTATTCCATTGGCCTGTGGCATTCGCTGCGGACGGTCATTGAGCAACGCCAGCAGCGCTTCTTGGCCGCCCTGACGGCAATCTCGTTGGGCGCCGTTTTCCACCTGGTCGGTTTAGCCTCGGACGGCATCGCCGCGGGCGGCATCCCCGCGCGGACGCCCTATCAGATGGCTTCTCTGATCGCCTTTCTTATCACCATCGTCTTCTTGGGCGTCTACTCGCGGTATCGCTACGAGAGCTTGGCCGTGTTCGTTTTTCCGATCGTTTTCCTGCTGACGCTGATAGGGGCGCTGGGGTCACCCTTGGAACCGTGGATTGCCAGTTCCGCCGCCGGAGAGGGCTGGCTAGCGGTCCACGTCGGCCTGTTCTTGCTGGGCTATGCGGCGCTGTTCGTTACCTTCGTCGCCGGCGTGATGTACTTGATTCAAGAACGCGAGCTGAAGTCGAAGCATCCTCGGGCCTTCTACTACCGGCTGCCCCCGCTGAGCAAGCTCGACCAGGTTAGTTATCAGACCCTGGGGTTCGGCTTTGTTTCAGTCACGCTGGGAGTGATCGTCGCCAGCGTCTCTGCCGCTGCCCATTGGGGCGCAAGTTGGATCGTCGACCCGACCATCGCACTCGCTTTCGTTACCTGGGCGATTTATTTGGCGATGGTGTTTAGCCGGATCACGATCGGCTGGCGGGGCCGCAAGAGCGCCTACTTTTCAATCGCCGGGTTCTGTTTCGCCGCCATGTCGGCGATCGCTAGCAGCGGCGTGCACTCGTTGATGACTCGATGAGCGTTCTCGTACTCGGTCTTAGCCACAAGACGGCGCCGCTCGAAGTGCGCGAGCGCTTTGCGTTGGCCAACGACGAGGCCGACGAGGCCGTTATCGACTTGGCCAAGTTGCCGGGGATCGAGGAAGCCTGCATTCTGTCGACCTGCAATCGGGTCGAGTTCATGGTGCGCACCGAGTTGGACGCTAGTCCTGAAGCGCGCATCCTAGACTTTCTCGAACATCGCCGTTTGCCGATCGGGGACGCTCAGCCGTTCTTCTATCGCTACGCGGATCGCGAGGCCGTACAACACCTTTTCCGCGTGGCCGCCAGTCTCGATTCGATGGTCGTCGGCGAACCGCAGATCCTGGGCCAGGTGAAGGAGGCGTATCAACGCGCCAAGCGCGCCGGCTCGATACATGGCCCGCTCGATTTGCTGTTGACGTCCTCGTTCCGCATCGCCAAGCGCATCCGCCAAGAGACAGGCATTGGCCAGATGGCCGTATCGATCTCGTACGTCGCCGTGGAACTGGCCAAGAAGATCTTCGGCGATTTGGAAGGGCTGTCGATCTTGATCATCGGCGCCGGAAAGATGTCGGAGGCGACGGCGCGGCACTTGAAGGCGGCAGGCGGCAGCGAGCTGTACGTGGTCAACCGCACCTATGAGCGTGCCGAGGAGTTGGCCCGCCGTTTCAACGGCAAAGCGGCGCCCTACGAGCGGCTTTTCGAATTGTTGGCCCAAGCGGACATCGTGATTTCGTCGACCGGCGCGCCCGGCTACATCCTCAATAAAGAAGCGGCGCTGAAGCTTAATGCTGCGCGACGCAATCGTCCGATTTTCTTTGTGGATATCGCCGTGCCGCGGGACATCGATCCGGAAATCAACGAGATCGACGACATGTTCGTTTACGACGTCGACGACTTGCAGCAAGTCGCTGACGCCAACCTCAAACACCGCCGTAAGGAAGCGCAACTGGCCGAGGCGATCGTCGAAGAAGAAGTCGAGACGATCATGCGTAAGCTCAAATCGGTCGAGGTGGCTCCGACTATTGTCTCGCTCAATCAGAGCCTCGAAGAAATTCGCGTTGCCGAACTCGAACGTTTCCGCTCGCGGCTAGGCCAGTTGACGCCCGCTCAAGAGCAGGCGCTCGAAGGTCTGACGAAGGGCTTAATCAACAAGATCGCCCACCAGCCGATCATCGAGTTGAAGCAAATGGCCGATCATCCGGAGGGGGCGCGCTTTGTCGAGTTTGTGCGGCGCGCTTTTAGGCTGCACCACCGGCCCAAGAACAATGATTGAACTCGTCATAGGGTCGCGGGGCTCCCAACTAGCGCTCTGGCAAGCGCGCTACGTCGCCGCGCTATTGGAAGACTTGGGCGTGAAGACGCGCATCGAAGTCATCAAGACCACCGGTGACAAGATCACCGATGTCGCCCTGGCCCGCGTCGGCGAAGTTTCGAGCTTGAAGGGCGTCTTCACCAAAGAAATCGAAGAAGCGTTGCTCGACGGCTCGATCGATTTGGCCGTGCATAGCTTAAAAGACTTGCCGACCGAGTTGCCCGAAGGCTTGACGATCGGAATCGTGCCGGAACGCGAGGACCCTCGGGACGCTCTGGTCGGCAAGACGCTGGAAGAGCTCAAGCCCGGCGACCGCATCGGCACTGGATCATTGCGGCGCGCGGCGCAGATTCGCAGGCTGAAACCTGGGGTCGAGACGCTGGAGATTCGCGGCAACGTCGACACGCGACTGCGCAAGCTGGACGAAGGCCAGTACGACGCAATCATTCTGGCTTGTGCGGGCCTTAAACGTTTGGGATGGCAGGACCGCATTGCCGAAGCGCTCGATCCAGACCTGATGGCGCCGGCGATCGGCCAAGGCGCGCTGGGTATAGAAGTGCGCATAGGCGACGGCGTGACGCTGGAAGCGGTCTCTCCGCTGAACCATACGGCGACTCATCTGGCGGTCGAGGCCGAGCGAGCGCTGCTACATGCTTTCGGCGGCGGTTGCCAGGTTCCGCTAGGCGGCTGTGCGCGTGTTGACGGCGACAATCTTGTCTTGAGCGGGGCCGTGTTCTCGCAAGACGGCGAGACGTTGATCCGCGACCAAATGACGGGGCCGATGACGGAAGCGAAGCAGTTGGGGCGGCGCTTGGCGGCGTCGCTGAAAACCAAAGGCGCGGACAAGCTGCTGCCCTGCTAGACGTGCGCTAGCATGGCAGTTTGATGAGTGGTCGGGTATACCTTGTCGGCGCAGGCCCCGGAGACCCCAAGCTCATCACCGTGCGGGGCCTGGATGTGCTGCGCCAGGCGGACGTCATCCTCTACGACAACTTGGCGCCGGTTTCGTTGCTCGACTATGCCCGGCCAGGTGCCGAGCGAATCTATGTCGGCAAGAAGCGGGCAGATCACCATCTATCGCAAGACGAGACCAATGCACTGCTGGTCGAGAAGGCTCGCAGCGGCGCCGTCGTGGTTCGACTGAAGGGAGGCGACCCGTTTATTTTTGGGCGCGGCGGTGAGGAAGGCGAAGCGCTTTATGCCGCGGGAATTCCGTTTGAAGTTGTGCCGGGAGTCAGCTCGGCGACGGGCGCGGCGGCGTATGCGGGAATTCCGCTGACGCATCGTTCGCGCACGTCTGCGATCAGTTTCGTTACCGGGCACGGGGTCGATGCGATTGACTGGGCCAAGGTCGGCCAGACGGAAACGCTGGTTATCTTCATGGGACTGACGACATTCGGCGATATCGCTAAACAGCTCATCGCTGGAGGCCGCGATCCGCGGACGCCTGCAGCGGCGATCCGTTGGGGCACACGGCCGGACCAACAGACAGTAGTCGGCACGGTTGCCGATTTGGCCGAGCGCATCGGCGAAGCGAAGCTCAAGCCGCCGGCGCTGATCATCGTCGGCGAAGTTGTAGCGCTGCGCGAAGACCTGAATTGGTTTGAGAAGCTGCCGCTTTTTGGCCAGCGAATCATCGTGACGCGCGCGGAAGAACAGGCCAGCGAATCGGCAGAGCATCTGCGGCGGCTGGGCGCCGATGTGGTCGTGGCGCCGACGATTGAGATCGGCGACCCGAGCAGGTGGGCGCCGATGGATGCGGCGATTGCGAAGTTGGAAACGTACGATTGGCTGATCTTCACCAGCCGCAATGGGGTCGAGCGATTCTTGGCGCGGCTTGACGCGAGCGATCGCGATCTGCGCGCCGTCCAAGGGCGTATTGCAACAATTGGTCCCGCGACGGCCGAGGCGCTGGCGAGCGCTCGGCTGAAGACGGATTGCTTGCCGAAGGAATTTGTCGCGGAGAGTCTGCTTGAGGCGCTGGACCGCGATTTGGCGGGACAGAAGATCCTCATCGCCCGTGCTGAGGTCGCCCGCGAAGTGTTGCCTGAGGAATTGCGCAAGCGAGGCGCACATGTTGATGTCGCTCCGGTCTATCGCACGCTCGCGCCGGATGCAGCAGCGCTGCGCAGAGCGCTAGCGGATAAGAAGCCGGATTGGATTACGTTCACGAGTTCGTCGACGGTGCGGCACTTTGCGGAGATGGCGGGCGAAGAGGCTTTGCGGAACGTCCGCATCGCGTCGATCGGACCAGTCACGTCGGCAACGATTCGCGAGTACGGCGTTGAGCCCAGCGTTGAGGCGGATCCGCACACGATGGATGGGTTGATCGCCGCAATCGTCCGCTAGCGCGGCGCCTGGCCCGCCTTCGCGGGGTGCGGCCCTTTGGGGGTGGAGGTTGGGTGGTTGGAATATGGGCGAGGTTTGGCCCTGGGGTTGGCGGTGGCGGGTGGTCGCTGAGGAGAACCGGCGTCCGGCGGGTTTCTT
>CAZYOX010000113.1:0-11529 GCA_964649285.1 uncultured Bryobacterales bacterium
AGAAAAGCTGTCTGACGGGTTCACCTGGACCGAAGGGCCCATCTGGGTCCCGGATGGCGGCTATCTGCTGTTCTCGGATATTCCGCGCAACACCATCTTTCGCTGGAAAGAGGGCGAGGGCGTCAGCGCTTACTTGTGCCCATCGGGTTACACCGGGCGCGTCTATTACGGTTTGGAGCCCGGCTCCAACGGCCTTACGTTGGATGCGGAAGGCAGGCTTGTGGCCTGCGAGCACGGCGACCGCCGCGTCTCGCGTCTCTACCGCGACGGGGGCAAGAGGACGATTGCCGATGCGTATCAGGGCAAGCGGCTGAATAGTCCCAACGATTTGGTCTATCGCTCGAACGGCGATCTGTACTTTACCGATCCGGCCTATGGTCTGCCGGGGCGCTACGAAGAGGCGACGCGCCGCGAACTCGATTTCTGCGGCGTGTACCGAGTGACTGCGGACGACCGTGTCGACTTGTTGACGGACGAGTTGATCAAGCCGAACGGGTTGGCCTTCTCGCCGGATGAGTCCGTGCTCTATGTTTCCCAATCCGACCCCGAGCGAGCCATCTGGATGCGCTACCCGGTGAAGCATGACGGGGCATTGGAGAAGGGCGAAGTCTTCCAAGACGTCAGCGAGCATTCGGACCGCTTGCCCGGCCTGCCGGATGGTTTCAAGGTCGACCATCGGGGCAATCTGTTCGCCACTGGGCCGGGCGGCGTCTGGGTGTTTTCGCCGGCAGGCAAGATCCTCGGACGCATCGAGACCGGCCAGCGAACGGCGAACTGCGCCTGGGGCGATGACGGCTCCACGCTCTACATTGCTGCTCACATGTTTCTTCTCCGCATCCGTACGCGAACGAAAGCCGCCGTGATGCCAGGGCTGAGCGGCGCGTCACGGGGCTGAAATTCTGAAAGCGATAGGATGAGAGACTCGCGGGTTGCTTCTGCGGCCCATGGGAATCTGCGTCCTCTGTTTTGAAGCGTAGGAGAATGGAACTCATGCCAGTCGCCCTCAGCACCGATACCCTCGCAGTCCTCAAAGACAAGGCCACGATGATGCGGATCCACTCGGTCCGCGCGACGAGCGCCGCCGGCAGCGGACACCCCACCACCTGTGCGTCGGCTGCGGAAATCATGTCGGCGCTGTTCTTTTCCGTGATGCGCTATGACCCAAAAAAGCCGGATGATCGCGCGAATGACAATTTCATCCTCTCCAAGGGGCACGCCGCCCCGGTGCTCTACGCCGCCTGGTGCGAGGCGGGCTATATTCGCCCAGCCGAGTTGCTGACTCTGCGCAAGATCGACTCGGACCTGGAAGGTCATCCGCCGGTTACGCTGCCGTTCGTCGATGTGGCCACCGGGTCGTTAGGGCAAGGGCTTTCGGTCGGCGTGGGCATGGCGCTGGCTGCTCGGTTGGACGGCACTCCGCAACGCACGTATGTGCTCTTGGGCGATGGCGAAACGGCGGAAGGCTCGGTCTGGGAATCGGCGGAGGTTGCCGTGCAAGACGGCCTGGACAATCTCTGCGCGACCGTTGACGTGAACCGCTTGGGGCAAAGCGCGCCGACGATGCTGCAACACGACATGGAAGCGCATCGTGCGCGCTGGGCCGCGTTCGGTTGGCACGCGATTGTCGTGGACGGTCACGATGTCGCTGCGCTCGTCGCCGCCTATGCCGAAGCAGCGGAGACGAAAGGCAAGCCGAGCGTCATTCTGGCCAGGACGCTCAAAGGCAAGGACCTGCCGGGCGAGAATCAGAATGGCTTCCACGGCAAGCCCGTTGCCGCTGACGAAGTCAATAAGACGATCGAGAATCTCAAAGCGAAGCTAAGCGGCGCCAAGAACGATTGGAAACCCAATCTGCCTGACAAGAACGGCAAGGCCAAGCCGGCCAAGGCGAGGAAGATGATTGCGCCGCCCTACAAGTTGGGCGATTCGGTGGCGACCCGCAAGGCCTTTGGCCAGGCACTAGCTGCATTGGCGCAAGCCGATGAACGCGCCGTAGCCGTGGACGCGGACGTGAAGAACTCCACCTACACCGAAGACTTGGAGAAGGTCGATTCCAAGCGCTTCTTCCAAGGCTACATTGCCGAGCAGAACATGGTTGGCGTTGCGATGGGATTGGGCTGCCGGGGCAAGATTCCCTTCGCCTCGACCTTCGCCTGCTTTCTGACTCGTGCGGCCGACTTTGTGCGCATGGCTGCAATTAGCCGGACGAACATCAATCTGGTTGGCACGCATGCCGGCATCTCGATCGGCGAAGACGGTCCCTCGCAGATGGGGCTGGAAGACTTGGCCATGACCAGCGCGCAGCCCGACTACACCGTGCTCTACCCGAGCGAAGCGATGAGCGCGTGGCGTGCGATTGAGGCCGTTGCAGCGATTGACGGCCCTTGCTACGTGCGCACCAGCCGCCCGGCCACGCCCACGCTCTATGGGCCGGAGGAAGAGTTCGGACCGGGCATCGCCAAGATCGTCAAGAAGAGCAGGAAAGATCAGGTGACGGTTGTCGGCGCGGGCGTCACGTTGTTCGAGGCTCTGAAAGCGTATAAGGAACTGGCGAAGCAGGGCGTCGCTATCCGCGTGGTCGACTTGTTCAGCATTCGCCCGGTGGATAAGAAGACGTTAGTCGCATGCGCTCGCGCCACGGGCGGCAAAGTCGTCACCGTTGAAGACCACTACGCCGCGGGCGGCGTCGGTGATGCCGTGCTAAGCGCTCTGGCCGAGGAAGGCGACATCAAGCTGAAGAAACTCGCCGTGCGCGAGATCGCCCGCAGCGGCCAGCCGGATGAGTTGTTTGAGAAGTACGGCATCTCGGCGAATCACATCATCAAGGCGGTGAAGAGCCTGCTTTAGCTGCATCGTCGGCATCCGAGGCCTATACTGCGGCCATGAGTTTTGACTCTGCGGCGCGGTACGAGGCAGGACGCGGATGCGTGCGGCAGGATCTACTACGTCGCTTTTAAGACGATTGCCGAAAAGCACGGCTTCCCGCCGGACCTTCCCGCGGCCGAAGTCATTGGGATCGTCTCGATGTTGTTGGGACACCCAGGCATTTACTCGGTTGTGGCCGAGTCAGACGGCAAGATAGTCGGCAGCAACTTCTTAGATGAACGCTCGCTGATCGCGGGCATCGGGCCGATCACGATCGATCCCGAAGCGCAGAATCGCGGCATCGGCCGCGCGTTGATGCAGGGACGTCTTGGATCGAACGAAGGAGCGGCGCCTCCCCGGAGTTCGCCTGTTGCAGTCCGCTTACCACGCCAGGTCGCTGAGCCTATACGCGAAGCTTGGTTTCGACACTCAAGAGCAAATCGCCACGAGACAGGGGCCGGCGATTCGCGCTGATATCCCCGGATTCCCCGTCAGGAAAGTGACCGCTGACGATGCGGAGGAATGCAATCTGCTTTGCCGGCAAATTCACGGCCATGATCGGGCGGGCGAACTGGCGGACGCGATCGAGCAGGGGACCGTGACTGTAGTGGAACGCGGCGGCGAAATCACCGCCTATGCCACCGGCATCGCATTTTTTAGCCATAGCGTCGGACGCACCGACGACGACTTGAAAGCCTTGATTGCTGCTGCGCCTGAATTCCAGGGGTCCGGATTTCTTCTCCCGACCGGCAACGGAGAACTGTTGCGGTGGTGCTTGCAGCAGCGCCTATGGGTTGTCCAGGTGATAACCCTGATCACGATTGGGCTGTATAACGAACCTGCCGGTCCTTACCTTCCGTCGATACTGCACTAAGCTCTGACGTTTAGATCCGGAGGCCCCGATGGCGAACGTCCGGTAACAGATCCCGAAACCGCTCCTTCCTTCCGAGACGCGGACACCAGAGAGCGTTCCCTTTGAAAAAGGCGTTGACCCATTTACCCACCCCTCAAGACTGTCTCTCCGCTCACCTTACGCGGCCTCGCTGGGGGAGCGATGTTAGCGGAGTTGTTTGGGATGGCGTCCTGGCGGACGCTGGGTTGTGAGGATTTTCGAAGACGTGGCTTCGGGTTGAGAGTCTCGATTATCCACAGCTTACGCTGTGGGCTATTGATTGCTTCGCCCCTTTGGGGCTTAAACTTCGTTTGCCCCGCTGGGGTGTGGATAAGAGGCTGACGCGGGAGGCCGGCTCAGGGGCTCTAACATCTTGTGCCGCATTCTTTCCACCCTGTGGGACTCGAAGAGCCTAGATGCGTGCGCGCAGGTCGCGGCCGATCATTTCTCTGGGCTGCTCGACCCAACGATCCCTCGGTGGGTTTCTCGTCGAAATTCGGTGCAAGGCCGGATCGGCAAGCGCCGGATCAAATCCGAACATGATAAACGGAGGACTATGTACCCCGACGACAAGGCGCTCCACCCACGCCCTATTGCCGAAGGTTCCATCAGGCCTATTGTGCGGTCGATCGGTCTGTGCGCGGCTGTTCTTGTTCTGGAACCGATCGTGTTGGCGTTTCTAACGCGCTGCTTCCCGCTGCCGCCGTTCGAAGAAGGTTTGGCTGAAGCGGCCGTGATTCTGACGTTCCTCGTGCCTGGGCTGTACTTTGGTCTCATCCGCCCGTTTCAGGGGCAGATTGAGTACGGACGGCAGTTGGCGGCCGGCTTGGAGGCGACGCGAAATCATCTGGAGGATCGCGTCGTGGAGCGTTCGGCGGAGCTCTCGTCCGCCAACACCAAACTGCACGGTTCGCTGCTGAAGCTGGAGAGAAGACACAACGAACTTGTGGTGCTGCGCGAGATGGGCGCCCTGTTGCAGGCGTGCACCGACGTCAACGAAGCGGAAGATCTGCTGAAGATCTTTTCGCAAAAGCTCTTCCCCGAAGAGAGCGGAGCCGTTTACCTATACCGGTCCTCTCGCAACCTCTTGGAAAGAACCGTGGCCTGGGGAGAGAGCGCCTACGCGATGAGCCTGGAACCGGAAGACTGCTGGGCGCTGCGCTGCGGCGAGGCTTATTCCGTAAGCGCCGGCGAGGCCAAACCGATATGCCGTCATAACCAGGGGCGCCAAGCGCAGTCGACGCTCTGCATTCCTCTCTCGGCTCAGGGAGAAATGGCCGGTCTGCTATTGCTCGCGGCGACAGCGGGAGCGCAGGGCGAAGAGGGCTCCGTCATGTGCGAATCGATCCAGAGCCTGGCCGTCGCCACAGGTCAGAAAGTCGCCTTGACGCTCTCGAATTTGCAGCTCCAGGAAAAGCTGCGCAATCAAGCGATCCGCGACATGTTGACCGGCCTGTATAACCGCCGCTATTTCGAAGAGAGTTTCGAGCGCGAGATCAAACGGGCTGAACGCTCAGGCTCCGCGGTCGGATTGATGATGATCGACATCGATCACTTCAAGAAGTTCAACGACGCCGTCGGCCATCAGGGCGGCGATGTGGTGCTGCAACAAGTCGGCAACTTGATTCGGGAGGCTTCGCGGGAAGAAGACATCCCCTGCCGATACGGCGGTGAGGAATTCGCCTTGATGCTCAGCGAGATGCCGCTCGATGCGCTCGTCGAACGGGCCGAGGAGCTCCGGGAGTCTATCGCAAGCCTGCAAGCCTCTCGGCACGGTCAGATTATGAAGGGCGTGACGATCTCTTGCGGCGTGGCGGTTTACCCGCAACATGGGACCGAACCGCAGGAGCTGATCCGAGCCGCCGATGCTGCATTGTACGAAGCGAAACGGCAGGGCCGGAATCGAGTCGTCGTGGCGCGTACAGATCAGCTGGAAGCATTACGGAACGCCACAACACGCAGCGGCGCGCCGTCGCGCTAGCTAGTCACTCGTAAGTAGCCGCTGGTCATCTCTTCGGGCTGTTGGACGCCCATCAAGCCGGGGATGGTCAACAAGATGTCATGCAACGACCCTCGGTGGGTTTCTCATCGAAACTCGGTTCAAAGCCGTATCGGCAAGTGTGGGATCCCGGACGGAGCATGGTAAACGGAGGACTATGTACCCCGAAGTCAAGCCGGTCCACGCACGCCCTACCGCCGAGGATTCCATTAATCCTGTCGCACGGTCCATCGGCCTGTGTGCCCTTGTCCTTGTTCTGGAACCGATCGTGATGTCGATTCTGATGCGTTCCTTTCCGTTGCTGCCTTTCCAACAAGGTTTGGCCGGAGGGGGCGTGATTTTGGCTTTCCTTGTGCCTGGACTGTACTTTGGTCTCATCCGCCCCTTTCAGCGTCAGATCCGCTACGGGCGGCAATTGTCGGCCGGCTTGGAAGCAACTCAGAAAGAGCTCGTGGAGCGTTCGGCGGAGCTCTCGTCCGCCAACACCAAATTGCACGGTTCGCTGCTGAAGCTGGAGAGAAGACACAACGAACTTGTGGTGCTGCGCGAGATGGGCGCCCTGTTGCAGGCGTGCACCGACGTCAACGAAGCGGAAGATCTGCTGAAGATCTTTTCGCAAAAGCTCTTCCCCGAAGAGAGCGGAGCCGTTTACCTATACCGGTCCTCTCGCAACCTCTTGGAAAGAACCGTGGCCTGGGGAGAGAGCGCCTACGCGATGAGCCTGGAACCGGAAGACTGCTGGGCGCTGCGCTGCGGCGAGGCTTATTCCGTAAGCGCCGGCGAGGCCAAACCGATATGCCGTCATAACCAGGGGCGCCAAGCGCAGTCGACGCTCTGCATTCCTCTCTCGGCTCAGGGAGAAATGGCCGGTCTGCTATTGCTCGCGGCGACAGCGGGAGCGCAGGGCGAAGAGGGCTCCGTCATGTGCGAATCGATCCAGAGCCTGGCCGTCGCCACAGGTCAGAAAGTCGCCTTGACGCTCTCGAATTTGCAGCTCCAGGAAAAGCTGCGCAATCAAGCGATCCGCGACATGTTGACCGGCCTGTATAACCGCCGCTATTTCGAAGAGAGTTTCGAGCGCGAGATCAAACGGGCTGAACGCTCAGGCTCCGCGGTCGGATTGATGATGATCGACATCGATCACTTCAAGAAGTTCAACGACGCCGTCGGCCATCAGGGCGGCGATGTGGTGCTGCAACAAGTCGGCAACTTGATTCGGGAGGCTTCGCGGGAAGAAGACATCCCCTGCCGATACGGCGGTGAGGAATTCGCCTTGATGCTCAGCGAGATGCCGCTCGATGCGCTCGTCGAACGGGCCGAGGAGCTCCGGGAGTCTATCGCAAGCCTGCAAGCCTCTCGGCACGGTCAGATTATGAAGGGCGTGACGATCTCTTGCGGCGTGGCGGTTTACCCGCAACATGGGACCGAACCGCAGGAGCTGATCCGAGCCGCCGATGCTGCATTGTACGAAGCGAAACGGCAGGGCCGGAATCGAGTCGTCGTGGCGCGTACAGATCAACTGGAACCTTTGTGGAACGGTACAACACGCAGCGGCACGCCTACTCGCTAGGATGGCGTTGGCGGTGCTGTTGGCGATGGCGCCCTGGCGGGCGCTGTGGTTGTGAGGAAAACATTACCAAGCTGGGCGGCGTGGGCGCCTTAGGTACCCATGGCTCACGCCGTGGGCTATTCATTCTTTCGCCCTGTGGGGCTTGACGGCACGCGTGAACCTGGCACTGACGTACCGGGTCAACCTACGTTAAAGCTGCCTGCGGTGATCTGGGCAACCATAGGCTCGTGCCTATGGCTTGGCTTGGCGAAGTTGCGCTAGTTGCGTGCGCGCAGGTCGCGGCCGGTCATCTCTTTGGGCTGCTGGACTCCCATTAGGCCGAGAATGGTTGGCGAGATATCGCGCAGCGAGCCGCCTTCGTGCAGCGCTCCCCGGTAGTTGCCGGCCAAGATAAACGGCACGGGGAAGAGCGTGTGGTAGGTGTGCGGGAGCCCCGTGACGGGGTCGATCAGCAGGTCGGCGTTGCCGTGGTCCGCGGTGATGATCCATGCGGCGTCGTAGGGCTTAAGGGCGGCTTCAATCTTTCCCAGGCAAGCGTCAACAGTCTCGATGGCCTTGACGGCGGCGGGAATGACGCCGGTGTGTCCGACCATGTCGCCATTGGCGAAGTTGACGATGATGACGTCGAAGGACTTACTTTCGATGCCGCGCACGACGACGTCGCAAACGCCGGCCGCGCTCATTTCGGGAGCTAGATCGTAGGTCGCCACGTCTTTGCGAGAGGCGACGACCTCGCGCTCTTCGCCGCGGAAGGGAGTTTCTTGGCCGCCGTTGAAGAAGTAGGTCACATGCGGATACTTTTCCGTCTCGGCGGTGCGTAGATTGGTCAGTCCATTGGCTTCACAAACGGCGCCGAGAACGTGAGCCGGGAAGCGCTTCTCGATCACGACTGGGAACGTGTACTTCTCGTCGTACTCGGTCATGGTCGTGTAGTGCAGATTCTTCGGCGCCTTGCTGCGCGAAGGTTGTTCGAGCGTGGGGGAGGTCAAAGCGAGCGTGATCTCGCGGGCGCGATCGGCACGGAAGTTGGCGAATAGGACCGCATCTCCATCGCGAATCTGGGCAACGGGCGCGCCGTTGGCGTCGGTGATGACGATCGGCTCCACAAACTCATCCGTTACGCCGCGTTCGTAGGAGCGCTTCATCGCTTCCACCGCGTCGGTTTGCTTGATGCCTTGGCCGAGCACCATCGCGTCAAAAGCCTTCTCCACTCGCTCCCAGCGCTTGTCCCGGTCCATGGCGTAATAGCGGCCCGAGACAGTGGCGATCTTGCCGAGGCCGATCTGGTCGAGCTTATGTTGCAGTTCGGCGATAAAACCAGCGCCGCTCTCGGGCGGCGTGTCGCGGCCGTCGGTGAAGCAGTGCAAATAGACTTCGCGAACGCCTTCCTTCTTAGCCAACTCGACGAGTCCGATGATGTGACTGAGCTGAGAGTGGACGCCGCCGTCGCTGCACAGCCCCAGAATGTGCAGGCGCGTCTTGGCGCCGTGCTCCATGGCGCCGCGCAAAGCCGCGTTCTGGCCGACGTTGCCGCTGGCGATCAACTCGTCGATGCGAGTGATCTCCATCTTGATGATGCGTCCGGAACCGATGTTGAGATGGCCGACTTCGCTGTTGCCCATCTGCCCCTCTGGCAGGCCGACGAAAGGGCCGTCAGTGCGAATCAGCGTATGCGGGTACTGTTTCCAGAGGCGATCGAAGTTTGGCTTGTGGGCCATGGCGACGGCATTGTTGGCAGGGTCGGGGTTGTGGCCCCAGCCGTCCATGATGGTGAGTACTACGGGTCTTGGTCGAGCCATGAAATTTCATTATTGCAGCGCGCGGATGGCGTCCGGGATGAGCTAATTGCACAGCGATGCGGCATAGAAGATTACAGCCGCGGCAGCCGCTGCATTCAACGATTCCACTCCCTGTACCGGGATGTGTACTGGGGTCGCCGCAGACAGATACTCAGGGGCGATGCCGTGCGCCTCGGAGCCAATGATGACGGCGGAGCGGCTGAGGTCGACTTCGTTGAGAGGGTTGCCGTCATGCGCCGTGGCTGCGAAGAGCGGCAGATTGGCCGAGCGCAGCGACTCGATAACGCGTTCCGCTGCGCCGCCTCGTAACGTGGGGATACGAAACAAGGAGCCGGCAGAGGCCCGCAGCGTCTTGGGATTGAGCGGCGAGACCGAGCCGCGGCCAAAAATGACTCCGTCAATGCCGAAGGCTTCCGCGGAGCGCACGATGGCTCCGGCATTCCCTGGGTCCTGGATGCCGTCGAGGACGACGACGCGCTTGGCGGCGCTCAACGCCTCGCTCCACTCATAGCGCGGTATGCGCACGAGCGCGATCAGCCCTTGGCTATTCTCGGTCGACGACAGTTCGGCGAACAGTTTGTCTGGAATCGTGTGGAATCCCGGATTGACTCTCCTCGCTAGCGAGACAACAGAGGGTGCTGCGGACTCGGCCGTAAGGGTGCTGGCTATGGCGATTCCTGACCGCGCGGCTTCCTCAAGCAGGTGGGGGGATTCGGCAACGGCCAGGCCGTCCCCGGTGGCCTCGCCGCGGCGTACAGCGCGCCGGATGTCTTTGATTAGCGGATTGGATGGGCTGGTGATGTGCACTCGTTGGCTAGAGGACCGCAGCGGCGCCGAACCAAACCGGGGACTCTGTTCGTCCATTATGATTGGGTACGGCGGCTGTGTGCCCGCCGAGTCTTGCTCGATGGCGTTCCCTAAGTACATCAACAGCCTCAGACGGCTGATCGGATTGTGCTTGCTCGCCGGGGTCGCGGCGTATGGGTTCGTCTTCTACCAGGTTTGGCGGCAATCGGGAATCGATGAGGCGCAGCCGGCTGACGTTATCGTCGTGCTCGGCGCTGCGCAGTATTGGGGACGCCCGTCGCCGGTGTTAAAAGCGCGGCTAGACCACGCACTTGATTTGTATCGGCGCGAGTTGGCGCCGCGCATCATTGCCACGGGCGGCCACGGGCTGGGAGCGAAGTTCTCCGAAGGAGAAGTCAGCCGCCGGTACTTGTCCGAGAACGGCGTTCCCGCCGAATACGTCAGCGTGGAAGCCAGCGGACAATCGACGATGCAATCCGCCGCTGCCGTCGCCGAAATGATGGATCAAATGCAGTTGAGTAGTTGTATCGTCGTCAGCGACGACTACCACATCCATCGCGCGAAGAAGATGCTTGAGGAGCACGGTCTTACGGTCTATGGATCTCCTCGCGGTTCGAGCGTGGAATACGACGCCTGGGCTCGGTGCAAGCGATTGGCCCGCGAGTCGATCAGCTACATCCTGTGGCGCATCGGCATTCGGGTTTAGCCTAAAACGAAAACCGCGACTCTTCCGAGTCGCGGTTCAGAATTCGAGCGTGCGAACAGCCGCTAGACCTTGACGCCTTTGGCGCGAAGCTCAGCCAATACGCTGTCGATGCCGCGCTTGTTGATGATCTTGATGCCCTTGCCGCTCACACGCAAACGCACCCAGCGATTCTCCGTCTCCACCCAAAACCGCTTGTGGTGCAGATTGAGGTTGAACACCCGCCGAGTTTTATTGTTGGCGTGCGACACGTTGTTGCCGGACATCGGCTTCTTTCCGGTCACTACACAAACTTGAGCCATAGCTAAATCCCTCCGCGCGGCACAAAATCGTCCCTGGGCGAAACTGTGCCGCCAAGGACGATCGAACAATTCAGGATGAGGCGCCTGCGGCGAAAACCGCCGCGCCAGCCGCACTACCCGTTTAGGATATCACGGCCAAGGCGGCGTGTGGGCGATTTTGCCCTCAACCGCCAGCTCGGCCGCAGGGGACAGCGCTTCTCGGCGAACTATTGCAAACCCAATGACTTTGCCCGTTTGGGGTGAGACCACGAGGCTGGTGAGCCGGCCGACAACGCGATCTCCTAGACGGATTTCGGGGGTATCGGGGATTTCGCCGGCGTCGATCTCAACCGGAGTCAGCAGCCGATTTACCTGGCCTTGCGAATTCACACGCTCAACGATCTCTTGGCCGACGTAGCAGCCCTTACGGAACGAGACGACATCGAGCAACTGCGTCTCGTGGGGGATGTTGGATGCGCTGTAGTCCTTGCCGTGGACAGGAATGCGGTTCTCGACCCGCACGGTCTCGCAATCGGCTGCTTCGGCCTTGGCGATGCCGGCGGCAGCGAGCTGAGCGAGCAGCTCGTCGTGGCGGGCCTTGGCGGCCTCGATC
>CAZYOX010000114.1:0-11477 GCA_964649285.1 uncultured Bryobacterales bacterium
GTCAATATCGGCATCCTGGCGGCGAAGGGCTCGCTGATGCTGACGCGGCAGAAGAGCAACGTCTGTAACACGTTCGTCACACTTTGCTATAATCGGCCGAACTCTTTGGAGAGTCTACGTTTAAGCCGCCCACATGACTCCCAATGCCCTAGACACATGGGTGATGTCCGCCGCAAGTTCGCTGACCCACCGATCTGAAATTCTGGACCTCTGGGTTGAGGGGTTGAAAGGGAATCAACTCCTCAAGGGCGGAGTCGTCATGGCCGTGTTCTGGTGGCTGTGGTTCGGGTCCGAACCGAGGGTCAAGCAAGCACGCGAGGTCCTGCTGGCGACCTTGGTGGGCGGACTGGCGGCAGCTGCCACCGCTAGAATAGCGGTGATCCTGCTCCCCTTCCGGCTCAGGCCGCTGCACGACCCGAGTCTCCACTACCAGATTCCGTTCGCGACCTCGCCGGAGGCATTGGACGGAATGAGCTCGTTCCCCAGCGATCACGCCGCCGTCTTCTTTGGTCTCGCGGCTGGATTGCTGTTTCTCTCGCGCCCAATAGGTTGGGCGATGCTCAGCTATGTCGCGGTTTTCATCGCACTCCCCCGCATCTACACGGGCATGCACTACCCGACCGATATCCTCGCTGGCGCATTCATAGGCGTTGTGTGTGCGGTGATAGCCAACCGTCTTTGGCGCGAATCGGCGATATCGGCTCTAGCTCGACGATGGCTAGACGCACACCCGGCATCATTCTATTCAGCCTTCTTCCTGCTCACGTTTCAGATCGCTACTCTGTTTGACGGGACGCGGAGCATGTTGTCCGTCGGTTTCCGGACGCTTAGACTTCTTGTCCGTTAGCAGCGCGTAGGCCTAGTCTGGCTTGATGCCGCCGCTGCCAGCCATGAGTTGAAGGCGTTGCTGTCGCGCGATCCCTTAACATACGCAGTGGGTAGGCGCGTTAGGCATGAAGAGACAAATGAAACCATACGTTGCTGCGTTTGCGTGGGCGGTTTCCGCCGCGGCGTTGACCTTGTGTCCCAGCGCGAGAGTCGAGGCCCAAGAGCTCCGCTACGCCCGCGAATATCCGCTGATGCGCTACGTCGACCGGGAAGTCACGGATCCCATAGCCAAGTTGCAGCGCAAGATCGCCGAAGGGAAGGCCCAACTGAGCTTTGAGGCCGACCGCGGGTACCTGGCTTCGCTGCTAGAGGCGCTGGACGTTCCTGCCTCATCGCAGATGCTTGTGTTTTCCGGAACGAGCGGCCAACCCGTGCTGATATCGGCGGCCACGCCGCGGGCGATCTACTTTGCGGACGATGTTTACGTCGCCTGGATGCAAGGAAGCGATGTCCTTGAGATCGCCGCTATGGACCCGGAACTGGGTCCGGTCTTCTACACGCTTGACCAGCAACAGAGCAATACCCCGAATTTCGAACGTCACACGGCGGCTTGCCTACGGTGCCACGATACCTACGGCTTGAGCGGTGGCGGCGTGCCTCGCTTCTTGCTCGGGTCCGGCCCCACCGATGCGATGGGCAGGTTAGCGGGTCATGAGAGCTGGGAACTGACGACAGATCAGACGCCGCTGAGTCATCGTTGGGGCGGCTGGTACGTGACCGGCTTCCACGGCGATCAGGAGCATATGGGCAACAGGGTTGTACGAACAGACGATCCGGCGCCAGCGCCCATCGGCAACCTTTCCGATCTCGCCGGCCTGTTCGATACGGGCCCGTACCTGACTGGCCTCAGCGACATAGCGGCGCTGATGGTCGTGGAACATCAAATCCACATGCAGAACCTGCTAACCCGGCTCAACTGGGAAGCTCGCAAGCTGCTTGCCGAGCACGGGGAACCCTCCAAGCTCGCCGCCCTCGCCGAGCCTGTGGTCACGGCGATGTTCTTCGTCGACGAAGCCAAGTTTTCGGCCCCGATCTCCGGCACATCTGGTTTCCGCGATGACTTCGAAAGTCGAGGACCCTTTGACACAGACGGCCGCTCGCTCCGCCACCTTGACTTGACTCAGCGCCTCTTCAAGCACCCGCTCAGCTACCTGATCTATTCGGAGGCCTTCAGCGCGATGCCCACTGAGGCGAAAGAGCAGGTGTATAGGCGAATTTGGGAAGTGCTGACGGGCGTTGATCTCAGCAAGAAGTTCGACCATCTGTCGGCCAGCGATCGCACGGCGATCCTGGAGATTTTGGAAGACACACATCAGGACTTTGCCCGCTGGGTCTCCGATCGTGGTGAAGACTCCGCGCAATAGGCGCTTGAAGGGTGTACGATTTCCCTTTTGGTTTCGACCTCTGCTAGGCATATGTCGTTCGCCGGCCTCACTGTCGTCTCGCTGGAAAGCCGAAGGGCAGACTTGGTGGAAAACCTCGTCCGCGGCGAAGGCGGCGTCTGTTTCAACGCTCCCTCGGTTCGCGAACTGCCGCTGGAAGAGAACCACTCGTGTCTCCAACTCGTCCGCGATCTAGCGGCCGACAAATATGAAGCGTTGGTTCTGACCACCGGCGTCGGCCTCTCTTATCTGATCGATGCCGCCAAGAGCATAGGCCTCGAAGCCGAGTTGATTGAGGCGCTGCGGCGCGTGAAGACCATCTCGCGCGGCCCGAAGCCCGCGGCGGTGCTGCGTGAGTACGGCATCAAGCCGACGCTGAACATTCCAGAACCCAATACCTGGCGCGAGATCGTCGAAGGCGTCAAGGCCTTGCCCGCCAAGACCGTCGCGGTGCAGGAGTACGGCGTCTCCAACCCCGAGCTTGTTCTGCAACTCGAAGCGCAAGGGATGCGCGTTACCGCGGCCCCGGTGTACCGCTGGGCCCTGCCCGAAGACTTGGCGCCGATGCGCAAGGCGGCGCAGATGATCGCGTCGGGCGCGTGCGACATCGCGATGTTTCTTTCCTCAGTGCAACTCACGCATCTGCTCGAAGTGAGCGGCGGCATGGGCTTGCGGGACCTTGTTCTGGACCGCCTGCGTCGCTCCATCGTTGTGGCCTCGATCGGACCGGTCATGACGGACGCGCTGGTGAACCACGACATCGAGCCGGACTTTTCTCCTCGGCATCCCAAGCTGGCCATTTGCATACGGCAATTGGCCGGCGTCGCCCAGACGCTTGTCGCCGAGAAGCGGGCGAAGACGCGATAGAACTTTTCTATTGCCTCGAAAATTGGCCTGAAGTTCTTGCAATCAATTCGGGTCTGATTTAAGTTCAATACAGATTCGACATCGCTGTTGAATCTGTCTTAGCCGAACGGGCGCTAAGCGAACACCAGATGGGACACCGTAAGTCCTTATTCGCCGTCGGGCCCCGTTCGATTCCCGACTCTCCACTCAGTTTCAAGTAGCGGCGTATCAACGCTACCGCTCTGTTGCGCAAAATTGCGCGGAACCATGCTGCTACATCCTCCTTGGCCAGCTTGCGGCTAAGGAGTGCGGCGGAGGCTCATTCAGGATGTCAGACAAGCAAAAGCTGGTAGTGATCGGGAACGGCATGGCCGGAGTCGCCTGCGTCGAGCAGATTCTGCGCCACCGCCATAATTTCGAGATCACCATCTTCGGCGACGAGAAGTACGTCAACTACAACCGCATCCTGCTCTCTTCCGTCCTTGCCGGCGAGCGCAGCGTCGATGAAATCACCATCAATGACTTGGGCTGGTATCGACGCAACAACATCGAGTTGCGGACTGGCGTCCGCATCGTCGAAATCAACCGGCCGGCCAAGAGCTTGATCGGCGAAGATGGCAGCGCTACGCCCTACGACAAGCTGATTATCGCGACAGGCTCTTCGCCCTTCATTCCGCCGTTTGGCGGCGTCGACAAGAAAGGCGTCTTCACTTTCCGCAACCTTGACGACACTCACGGCCTGCTTGAGAACTCGCGGCCCGGCTGCAAGGCGGTTGTTATCGGCGGTGGTTTGTTAGGTCTTGAGGCTGCTCGCGGCCTGCAAGTGCAAGGCTGCGACGTAACCGTCGTGCATCTCGCCGACTGGCTCATGGACCGCCAACTCGATGCCGTCGGCGGCCGCTATCTGGCCACCAAGATGGCAAATCTCGGCGTGCGCGTGCTTACGAACGCCCACACCCGCTTGCTGGCCGGCAATGGCCATGTGGAGGGCGTTGAACTCCAAGACGGCGAGACGCTTGCCGCCGACCTGGTTGTCATCGCTGCCGGCATTCGTCCCAACTCCGCGATCGGCAAGACGGCCGGGGTCGAAGTAAATCGCGGCATCGTCGTCGATGACTTCATGCGCACCTCCGACCCGGACATCTATGCGGTCGGCGAGTGCGTAGAGCACCGCGGCCAACTGTTTGGCCTCGTCGCGCCGCTGATAGAGCAGGGCAAAGTGCTCGCGGCGATGATCACCGGCAACGAATGCGCCGGATTCGCGTCTTCCCAGCCCGCCGCCAAGCTCAAGATCATGGGCGTCGACGTATTCTCCGCCGGAGAAGTCGATGACGCCGCCGTGAACGTCGAGTGCGTTCGCTACGAAGACCCTTCGCTTGGCGTTTATAAAAAGCTCGTCCTACGGGACAACAAACTTGTCGGCGTTGTGCTTGTCGGGGATGCTTCCGACTCGCACCGCTACACCGATTGGTTGCGGACGCAAGAGGACCTCACCCTAATCCGAGGAAGCCTGCTCTTCCCCCGCCTCAGCGCCGACAAAGGCCTCGACCTCGCCCAGATGCCCGACAGCGAAACCGTATGCGGCTGCAACGGCGTCACCAAGGGCGACATCATCACCGCGATCCACGAGAAGGGCCTCAACACCATGGCCCAGCTCAAGGAATGCACCCGCGCCTCAACCGGCTGCGGCTCCTGCACGGGCTTGTGCGAAAACCTGCTCAAGGCCGTAGCGCCGGAGTTTGAAGAGACGAAGAAGGTTCTGTGCGGCTGCGTGCCGTTCAGCCAAGATCAATTGCGCGGCATCATTCGCGGCCAGCAGATCAAGTCCGTCCAAGAAGTGCTCGATGTCTATGGCAACGGCCATGGCTGTCAGGTTTGCCGCCCCGCGCTGAGCTATTTAGTGGACGTGATCTGGTGCGGCGATCACGAAGAAGATCGTTCGGCACGCTTCATCAACGACCGCGTCCACGCCAACATTCAAAACGACGGCACGTTCTCGGTCGTTCCGCGCATGCGCGGCGGCATCACCACGCCAGACGAGTTGCGCAAGATCGCCGACGTCGCCGACAAGTACAAAGTGCCGATGGTGAAGGTCACCGGCAGCCAGCGCATCGACTTGCTCGGCATCAAGAAAGAAGACTTGCCCAAGGTGTGGGCCGATCTTGGAATGCCGTCCGGCCAGGCTTACGCCAAGGGCGTGCGTATGGTGAAGACCTGCGTCGGCGCCACGTTCTGCCGCTTCGGCACGCAGAACTCCATCGATACCGGCGTCGAGTTGGAAAAGCGTCTCGAGAATCTATTCACGCCGCACAAGTTCAAGATGGCCGTCGTCGGCTGTCCCCGCAACTGCGCCGAGGCGACCGTCAAAGACGTTGGGCTCGTCGGGCAAGAAGGCTCTTGGCAAGTGGTCGTGGGCGGCGCCGCCGGCAAGGGCGTGCGCAAGGCCGATCTGCTGATAACCGTTGAGACGACAGACGAAGCGCTTGAAGCGGCAGAGCTCTTCTTCCAGTACTATCGCGAGAACGCGAACTATCTCGAACGCAGCTACGACTTCGTTGAGCGGCTGGGCATCGAGAAGGTCCGCAAAGAAACCATCTACGCCGCGGACGAAGTGAAGCAGGGGCTCTTGGATCGACTCAGCAGGTCCAAGGAACGTTCCTACGACGCTTGGCTCGAACGCGACCGTCCGGCAGACCCCACGCAGTTCATCCAAATTCAACCTCTTGATCAAAGCCCCTTCGGCGCACCCAAGGAGACCGTTGCCGTATGAAGTGGATTCGCGTCACTCGCATCGAAAACATCCCCGTGCGGCAAGGCCGCGTTGTGCGCTTTGGCTCGCTGGAGCTGGCTATCTTCAATCTCGGCGGAGCCTTTCGCGCCGTCGAGAGCCGCTGCCCGCACAAGCAGGGTCCGTTGGCGGACGGCATTGTCGCGGGCGACGACATCATTTGCCCGTTGCATAACTGGCGCATTTCGCTCGACTCGGGCTTCGTCAAACAGCCGGCCGACCATAACGAGTCGTGCGTCAAAACCTACCCTTGCCGTACTGAAGCGGGCATCGTGATGGTGGCCATCCCCGAGGCCGCGGTGAAGGAGGCGGCGGCTTAACGTGGCTTCCCCTGCGTTCACGCCGTCGAAGGTCGACAACCCGTTCGTCATTCTGCCGGGCGGCGGCCAGCCCGCGGCTCGATCGTCGCGAGAAGCTCACGGCCTTGTAGGCGACTCGCCGCTGATTCCGGCGATTCCGCTCAAAGCCGGCGAGCAGTATCGTTTCCACTTCGACATGACCAAGTGCGTCGGCTGCAAGTGCTGTGAGGTCGCCTGTTCGGAGCAGAACAACAATCCGCCGGAGATTTCGTGGCGGCGCGTCGGCGAAGTCGAAGGCGGCACGTTTCCCAACACGCAACGGCTGTACCTCTCGATGGGCTGCAACCACTGCGCCGAGCCTGCGTGCATGAAGGGCTGCCCGACGCAGGCGTACTCGAAGGACGCGAAGACCGGCATCGTCCTGCATGATTCGACCGTCTGCATCGGCTGCGAATATTGCATCTGGAATTGCCCCTACAGCGTCCCCGTCTTCAACGAAGAGCGCGGCGTTGTCGGCAAGTGCGACATGTGCCACGGGCGTTTGAAGGACGGCGACAAGCCGGCCTGCGTCAACGCTTGCCCGTCTGAAGCGATTCAGATCGAGATCGTCAACATCGAAGACTGGAAGCGCGAATTCGCCGAATCGGCAAACGTCGTCGGCCTGCCCAGCGCGGCCGACACGATCTCGACCACGCGTATCACGCCTCCGTCGAACATGCCGACGAATGCGGAGAAGGCGGACTACCATCGCGTCCGTGCGGAGAAGCCTCACTGGTCGCTCGTGTGGGTGACCGTACTGACGCAGCTTTCCGTTGGGGGCGTTGTCGCAGCTTGGGCGCTCGGGCTGTTGGGCAACGACGAGGCCCGCATCGCAGCGACGGTATCGTTGGTGCTTGGCCTGATCTCGTTGGGCGCGGCGCCGTTGCACCTCGGCCGCCCGGCATTCGCACCGTTGGCGATCCGCGGCTGGCGCACGTCTTGGCTGAGCCGCGAGATCATCGGCCTCAGCGCTTTCGGCGGCGTCGCAAGCGCTTATGCTGCGACCCTGTGGTTCGGCATTCCAGGTACGTCACTTCTTGGCGCTGCCGCAGCGGCTTTCGGTTTCGCCGGCATCTACGCCAGCTCGCGCATCTATCTGGTCCCCGGCCGCCCGGCGTGGAACACCTGGCAGACGATCACAGGCTTTCTGCTCACCGCCGCAGTGCTCGGGCCGCTCTTGCTGGCCGCCACCGGCAGCGGGGGCCCGGTCTTCAGCGCAGTCGCTGCCGGCGCAGCGATGACGCAAGTGCTCAATCAGATCTGGAAGTTCTTCGCGCTCAACCGCGCCGAAGAGTTCGAGAAACAGGCTACGGCACGGCTGCTGTCGAATGAGTTTTCGAGGCACCTGCTCTTGCGCTTGGCGCTCACTGCTGTCGGCGGCGTTGCGTTGAATCTCGCGAGCTTCCCGGCGATCGGATTTGTCCTCGCTTTCATCGGTGAAGTCCTCGGACGCTATCTGTTTTTCGTCACGGTCGTGCCCAAGAACATGGCTATGACTTTCTTCGGACCGCAACAGGAGGCCGCGTGAATCTCAAACGGCTGCTCGGCATCGATACGTTGCAGGAGAAGTATCGCTATGCGCACGATCCGCGCTTCGGCTATACCTCTGCCGCAAAAATCCCTGACCATTGGGCGCCGACCACGTGCGGCTACTGCTCGGTCGGTTGCGGCATCGAGATCGGCGTCAAAGAAGGGAAAGCCGTCAGCGTCCGCGGCAACGAGGGTCATCCGGTGAACAGGGGCAAGCTTTGTCCCAAAGGATTGGCCGAACATCACATTCTCGAAGCGGCCTCGCGCGCCGTGAAGCCATTGCTCAAGCGAGACGGCAAGTTGGCCCCAGTGAGTTGGGATGTCGCCCTCGACACGATGGTCGCGAAGTTCCTCGAAATCCAACGCAGGCACGGCCCGCGCGCCCTGGGCGTCATCAGCACGGGCCAACTCGTCAGCGAAGAGTTCTACGCGCTCGGCAAGCTGGTCCAATTCGGCTTCGGCACGAACAACTACGACGGCAATACCACGCTCTGCATGGCCAGCGCCGTCTCGGGCTACAAGCGTTCCTTCGGCAGCGACGGTCCTCCCGGCGCGTACGACGATCTCGAACAAGCGGACGTCGTCTTGCTGGTCGGCGCCAACATCGCCGACAACCATCCGATCCTTTGCTATCGCCTGGAACGCAATCAGAATAAGAAACTGATCGTCGTCGATCCGCGCGTCTCGAAGACCGCCGGCATGGCCGACGTGCATTTGCCCATCAAGCCGCGCACGGATATCGCTCTGCTCAACGGCATGGCCCATATTCTGATCCGCTCGGGCCTGATCAATCGCGACTACATCGAGGCCCACACAGAGGGCTTCAATGAGTTGGAGAAGCACTTGGAGATGTACACGCCTGAGCGCGTCGCCCAAGTCACTGGCCTCGGCGAAGAGCAAATCTATCAAGCAGCGCTGATGTACGGTCGCGCTAGGGCGCCTTTCATCGGTTGGACCATGGGCGTCAATCACTCGACGCAAGGTTCGGAGACGGTCAACGCCATCAACAATCTCGCCTTGCTCACCGGCAACATCGGCAAGGCCGGCGCCTCGCCATTCTCGATCACCGGCCAGTGCAACGCCATGGGCAGCCGGGAATCGAGTTGCACGTCGAGCTTGCCGGGCTATCGCCAGTTTGAATCCGCCGCGGACCGCGAAGAATTGGCCCGCCTGTGGAACATCAGGCCAGACGCGCTGCCGACTGAGCGGGGCCATGCTTATCCCGACATCGTGGAAGCGTGCGTCAAGGGCGAGATCAAGGCGCTGTGGATCATTGCCACGAATCCCGTCGTTTCGTTCCCCAATATCGAGGTGCTCAAGCAGGGTTTCGAAAACCTCGACTTTCTCGTGGTGCAAGACGGCTTCCATCCCACGCCCACGACCGAACTGGCCGACCTCGTTCTGCCTGCGGCGATCTGGGGAGAGAAAGAAGGCGTCTACACAAACTCCGAACGTCGCGTCAGCAAGGTGAATCCGGCTGTCGCGCCTCCAGGGGAAGCCAAGTCGGACTTCGAGATTTTCTTAACTATTGCTGAGAAGCTCGGCGTCCGCGAAAAGCTCTACCCCGGTTGGGAATCGCCGAAGGATGCTTTCAACGAATGGCGCAAAGTCTCTGCTGGGCGCCTCTGCGACTACTCCGGCATCAGCTACGAGATGCTCGACAAGCACTTCGCCGTGCAGTGGCCGCTGACGTCCGAACAGGCCGAACGGCTCGGCGACAACGCGCCGCCTACCACGCGGCTCTATGAAGACGGCAAGTTCCAAACCGCGAGCGGCAAGGCCAAACTGTTCGCCATTCAGTGGGAGCCGTTCCCCGAGCAGCCGACGCAGAGGTTTCCGTTTGTGCTTAATACCGGCCGCACCGTGGAACATTGGCACACGCGCACCAAGACCAAGGAAGTGAAGATTCTCGAACGCATGGCTCCCACGGCTTGGCTGGAGATGAACCCGCGCGATGCACGCAAGCTGGCCTTCCGTCCGCATGACCGCGTCTCGATCATCTCTCCGCGTGGCCGGGTCGATGACGTCGAACTGCGCATCACCGAGATCGTGGCGCCCGGACAAGTCTTCATGCCTTTTCACTATTTCGAACGAAACTCGAACATTCTGACGCAGAGCGCGTTCGACCCGATTTCGCGCGAACCGAACTACAAGCAAGCGTCCGTTCGCGTCGAGAAGACCGCGGCGGGAGCAGCCTCGCAGCTCTAACGGCGCTCTAGGGCTCGCCCCAGCGTCGCTGTGGAAGTCCAAATCGGCATGCATGCACGAGACGGCCTCAGGAGAGCACTGGCGGCGCTATTTCTTGGCCGCAAGCTCAGCGATACGCGTCCGCACGATCTTCTTGATTAAGGCGGCGGACAGCGGCTTGCCGATCGGGAACTGCAGCGTTCCCTTAGACGTCTTGTATGGCTGCACCTCTTCGGCCAGCTCGGCGAAGACCGCGGCGCTCATCGGGAACAGGCTGCAATGGTTCCTGAACGCAGCGTAGGCGACCAATGCTTTCCCTTTGTGCTTGAAGGCCGGCATGGCGTAGCTGAGCCCTTCCGTAGAACCCGGCGGGACGGCGGCCCGAATTCTCTCGCGCACCTTCTCCAGCGTAAGCCGCGACGCTTCGGGAACATTCGCCAGGTATTCGTCTACTGTCTTGGCCGGCGTCATATTGCTTGCCTAGGGTCCGGGGAACGACAGGGAGGCAACGAACCCCCGCCCTGACGGGGCAACCATCCAGTCCACTTTCGACAAGGGGCCCTTCTTCCGGCGAGTCACCGTGCGTCCGATGATGTAACCGATGGTCGCGCCGGCAACGATATCGGTCATGTGATGTTTATTCTCTTGCAGGCGCGTGGCGCCGACATAGCCAGCCACTGCGTACGCCGGAATACCGACCTTCCACCCGTAGTTGCGAGAGAGCACCGTCGCCCACATGAAGGACATCGAAGTATGCCCGGAGGGGAAAGAGACGTCGTTTGATCCGTCCGGGCGCATGCGCGAAAATCCTGCCTTCATGGCCGCTGTCGTGACGCCGTTTACGACGAACCCTTGCGCTAGCGCGTACGTCGTCGCCTGAAAACGCGGGTCGCCGTCCCGGTAAAGACCCGCGGCGAAGAGTCCCGCCACGACTGGCGCGACGAGCTCGGCGTTGCCGATAGATTTCCCCGGATCGGCGATCCCGTCCGCCCGCTCGGGATTAGCAAGAAAAAACGTCTCGACGTTCTGCTCGGGCACGACGGAGAGACCAGTTGCGACTGCCCCAATCGCCAAGGGCGCAATGTTGTCCGTGGAGAAGAGCCCCACGAAATTCTTCCCCAAGTCCTTGGCGAAGTCTCGGCTGCGAGGCTTCTCGAATTGAGCGGGCGGGCCCGCGAGGGCTGATCCGCCAAAACACAAAGCCGCTGCCATGCAGCAAAATGCCGAGAAGCTTTTCAAGCGTGCCTATGCGGCTCCTGTCGAGTCTAGTTACTCATCGATAGCGTCGGCCAAACGGTGCCTTGGTCCTTCTTAGTTACCGGAGCGTCGCCCTTGTAAACGAATTTCTGAAGCCGCTGGCCGCGGTACGTCTCTGTAGTGTACAGGTTGCCTTCTGAATCGGAGGCGATGCTGTGTACGGCGTAGAACTGTCCAGGCTGCCGGCCGCCGTCGCCGAACGTCGTCAACACGGTGAGTGTCTTCCGGTCGAGGACGTGAATCTTCATATTGGTACCGTCC
>CAZYOX010000115.1:0-11460 GCA_964649285.1 uncultured Bryobacterales bacterium
GTAGTGGAGTTCTCGGCGAACAGCGACGTGAAGTAAAGCTTGATGGTGTCGCGGGTGGTTTCGCGGGTGGCGCCGGCGGCGTTGGAGAACGTTTTCGTTTCGGCGTTACCGGTGGTGAGGGCGAGATTGGCGTCGAAGTGGCCGCGCCAGAAGTCGGTGAGCTTGGGATTGCGGAGGCGCTCGATGGCCGCCTCGTAAGCAAGTTGCGAAGCTTCGTTGCGGACGTAGGCGATCTCGGTTTTCGGAACATTGACGGCGCCGGAGTTCGCGGTCCGGACTTGGAACGTGTCGCCTTGTGTGGAAACGGGGCCAACCAGGACCTGGCCGTCGGAAGAAGACACGTGCAAGGGTTCGGCAGACTCGATGCCGGTGACGGCATCCCAGGAGATTTCGACCTCGCCGAGGAACTCGGTATTGACGCGGAGTTTCGCGGCGTCTGACTCGATGACTTCACCGGTCACGCGGTCTCCGTTCTTGAGCGTGACGACGGCGGCTGACGCTGCTGCCTGAGCGAGGAGCAGGGCGGCTAATAGGAGCGAATTGAGATGGAAGATGCGCATAGGGATTACCAACGCCTGAAAAAACAGGCTAACAAAATGGCGCTAACAAAGACGTCTTGGCGGCAAGCAGGGCAAGAACGAGCAGATAGCCGATCAAGGCTTGATATTCCTGATTGCGGAGGTAGAGATCGCGGCGGAAGGCAGGACCGCCGACATAGGCCGGCGATAGGCGCGGCAGCAGCTTGGGCGTCTTGCGGCGGTACTCGTCGTAGCCCGGAAGGATTCTAGCGAGGTGCCGCTCTTCTTCTTCGACGACGGGCAAGTAGTAGAAGACGAAAAAGGCGGCGAGGAGGGCGCCAATGGCCCAGTGGGCGCCGGCGATGCCGAAACCGACGCCCGCGATCAGCGTGCCGACGTAGAGCGGATTTCGGACGTAGGCGTAGGGACCGGAAGTGGCTAACTGTTGGTTCTTGGCCAGATGTCCAGAGGCCCATGCTCGTATGAGTATTCCGATGAGGCCGACGGCGCCGCCCAAGGCGACGGAGCTGAGAGTCGGCGTTGAGAGCCACAAGAATAAGCCGAGGACGATGAAGCCGGCTATAACTCGCGTGCGCGCGACAAACTCGGCGAACTTTTTCGGGAAGGCCACGCTAGAAGAGTCTCTCCTGCGGCCGGAGCGTGCCGAACGAGCCGACGTTGGCGATTGAGAGACTCACGCGGAACTGATTCTCGCTACGGGTGGGTCCGATGGCGAATCGGCCGTACTCAATACCGAAGCCGCAGCAATCCGTGTTGTAGCTGATCTGCGAACGGGTGTAGATGAAGATGTGCTGACGGTAGTCGTAAATGTTGTAGACGGCGGCATTCCACCCGCGGCGATTGAAATCGCCGATGCTGAAAAGAGCAGTTACCTGATTTGAGGCCGGCGAGAGCGTGGTCGGCGCGCGCACGGCGGAGTGCCCCACCGCGGCGCGAATGAGTTGGCTAAGGCGATAGTCGATGGTGACGTTGGAGTTGACGACTTTTTGGCGAAGCGGGTCGTAGCCGGCGCTCCATTCGAGCCCGGTTCGCCAGTTGGGCTTCGTCGTGAGCGACATGATCACGGGCGAGTAGTTACGGGCTTGGTCGAGAAAGGCGAACGGCGTGATATCGAGCGAAGACCGCAATACGTTGCGCACCTCGGGCGCGATCGCCCCGCCGAACTCGGGATCGAAGTAGCGCCGTTGCCAGATTCCGAGGCCCAGGACTTCACGCGTTGAACCGTCCGCCGACTTGGCGTACAGACGCTGGGTCAGCGAGACTTCCAATTCGTTAGTGTTGCTCATGATGTCGCGGTCATCGAAACGCACGACGGAAGTGAAGTCGTCGATACCGCTGGTGTAGCGATAGCGCAGGCGCGGCTCGATGACGTGCTTCACTTTCTCGCCCAGCCAACTCGGGCCGTTATAAATGCGTTGCAGAGCCGGCGGTACGATGTCGAGCGTAAATTCGCCGGCGGTGCGGTAGAGGTTTTCGCCGACGAGGAGGTCGTTGCGGCGGCTCTGGCCATAGGCGGTCGCGCGAGCGCCGAAGGTCGGCGTGATATGAAAGCCCTTCCACTGGAAATGAGAGGAAACGCGCGGAAAGAGGTCGCCCCGCTGAACGAAGTTGCGCGTTTCGAACTCGGGCTGAATGCGGCTGACTAGGTCGAATGACGTATCGAAGCCAAAGAACAGAGGAACGGGGCCATCGGAGATTTGCCGGCTGCGGCCGTTGAACTCGAAGGCGGGAAGCTTGCGGATGACGATGGTGTTGTCGCGCGCGATGTCTTGGAAGTTCTCTTCGCGGGAGATGGAGCTGTTGAAGCTGTAGGAGGAGAAGTTCTTAGTGACGAATCCGGTGGAGCGCACCTGCGATTGCACCGCCTCTTGAAAGGTTTGCGTGAAGGCCTGACGGAATTCGAGGGAGCTAAGGTAGTTGACGTCCGCCACGCCGCGGAAGCCGCCAGGCAGTTGCGCCACGCCGTCAACGGAGAAGCTGGCGCCGCCTTGCTTGAGGCGGTCGCCGTTGTCGAGGAGCAGACCTCGGTCCTTGACGCCAAAGAAAACGGCGTTGAAGTTCGAGCGCGACGTCGGTCGACCCCGTAGAGAGATCTGGCTGGATAGGCCGCGGTCGGTATACAAAGTGCCATTGAAGGTGGCGTCGTAGCTGCGATTGACGGCCCAGTAATAGGCTTGTCCGAAGACGAGGCCGAATCGGGAACTGTTGCCGATGTTGGGCGTGAGGAAGCCGCTGTGGCGAGGAAGCCGCTCCAGCGACTTCGTGAAGATCGGCATATAGAGAATGGGAACGCCCTTGAGGCGCAGAACGCCATGATGAATAGTGGCGCGCTCCCCGGGGCGAATCGTCGTACTGGGAGATTTCAGATTCCACCACATGTTGTCGAGTTCGCAATTGGTCACGACGCCGTCGTGCACCACGTAGGCATTCCCGGTTTTGTGAACGACGGATCCTTCTAAGTAGAACGGGTTGTCGGTCGTCAAGATCCGGGCCCCGCCCTGGCTGGCTGACGAGAGGAAGCCGTTGACTTCGTAGAAAGAGCCCTCTTCGGTATTGACGTTGTAGCTGACGCGAGAAGCGTGGATGTCCTCGACGCCGTCGCTGGTCAGAAAGTGCACGTTGCCTTCGGCTTCGAGCATCCCGGAGGTCTCGTCGTACACGGCCTTGTCGGCGGTGATGATGACGTTGCCCTTGCGGACTTCAACGGAGCCCTCGGCGCGGCTCACGCCTCCGACGCTCTCTTGGGTGGCTGAACGAATCTCCACGTCGTTGTTGGAGGTCTGAGCCATCGAAACGGGACCCAGGGCCGCTCCCAGGAGCAAACCGTAGATCGCGACTCGGCAAATCAACGTCAAGAGAAATGTACGCCCATCAGCGGCAGATGGGCCCAAGAAACCTGGGCCCTAGCCGAGATCGTTCAATTTCCAATGCCCGGCACCGGGAAGCGCGAGCACAATTCCTCGACCTCGCCCTTCACGGCGGCAAGAACGCTCTTGTCTTCGGGATTGGCGAGAGTCCGCAACATCCAGCCGGACAGCCGCTTCATTTCGGGCGTTCCGAAGCCGCGCGTTGTTGCGGCAGGCGTCCCTAGGCGGATGCCGCTCGGCCGTAGCGGCGGATTGGGATCGTCGGGAAGGATTTGCTTATTGCAGGTGATGGACACCTCATCAAGGGCCTTCTCGGCGACCTTGCCATCGAACTTGAAGCTCTCGACGCAGTCGACCACCATCATGTGGTTGCTGGTACCGCCGGTGACCAGCTTGGCGCCGCCGGCGGAAAGGTCGGCGGCCAGGGTCTGCGCGTTGGCCAGCACTTGCTCGCAGTACTTCTTGAAGTCGGGCTTGAGCGCCTTGCCCATGGTAATGGCGATGCCGCAGATGTTGTTCATGTGCGGGCCGCCCTGCAGGCCAGGGAAGATGCTCTTATCGATTGCCTTGGCGAATTGTTCCCTGCAGAGGATCATGCCGCCGCGCGGGCCGCGCATCGACTTGTGCGTCGTGGTGGTGACGAAGTCGAAGCCGAAGTCGCAAGGATTGTCGAGAACGCCGCCGGCAACCAAGCCGCCAATGTGCGAAATGTCGGCCATGGTCATCGCGCCAACCTCATCGGCGATCTTCTTGAACTGGGCGTAATCCAGATTGCGCGGGTAGGACGAGAAACCGCAGACGATCAACTTGGGCTTATGCTCGATAGCCGTCTTACGCAGGGCGTCGAAGTCGATGGCGCCTTGGGCGGCAGGATTCGTTTTGTAGCGAATCCATTTATAGAGCGTGCCCATGTGGCTGACTGGCGCGCCGTGTGTCAAGTGGCCGCCGTGGGAAAGGTCCATGCCGAGAACGGTGTCGCCGGGCTGCAACATCGCCAGATATACGGCGGCGTTCATCGGCGCGCCGGAGAGCGGCTGCACGTTGACATGCTCGGCGCGAAAGAGTTGCTTGGCGCGGTTGCGGGCGATCTCTTCGATGATGTCGGTGTACTCCTGGCCGCCGTAGTAGCGGCGTCCGGGGTAGCCCTCGGAATACTTATTGGTGAAGACGGAGCCGAGCGCGGCGATAACCTCCGGGTAGGTGTAGTTCTCGGAGGGGATCAATTCGATGCCGGCCGCCTGGCGAGCTTCTTCGCCGACGAGGGCGTCGTAGATTTCGGGATCGTTCTGTTGCAGCAGCTGGCGGTTGGGGTCCATGGTTATCCTCTCGATTCCTTAGCGTCCGCGTCCGGAGAATTTCCAGACGCTTGTTGTACGAAACCGAGCCCAGGCGAGCGGCTGCTGAAGTTTTATCGTTCGCGCTTCCTCGTGGTCGCTTCCACGCTCAGAGTCGCCAGTCGCGCGAACGCTTTGAAGGTCCTATTGTAGCGCCGTCCGGCGGGTGATTTCTTCGTAGAAGTCGCGGCGGCGAGCTTGCAAGGCGCAGTCCTCGTAAGTCCGGGCAGCAGTGAGGTTTTGGGCGGAGTAGAGGCGGGCTCGCCTAGGGTTTGAGCGCGTGCGACGACTTCCACTTGCTCGAACCGGTCTAGGTAGCCAGAAGAAAGAGTAAGGGAAGGGGTTATCGGTCCAGACACGGACGTCGCGGGGCGGATTTGAAGCGATGGTCGAGAACGACGGCGACTCGCATCCCAAGCAGTCTATCGGCCGTTGGCGTGTGTTGCGTCATGCCCAAGGGATTGACCGGATTGGTTATCCTGTGGACTTGAATGATCGCTCGGCTTTGCTCGCCGAACCTTCCTTCGCGCCCACTTTATGGAGAAGATCGCTGTCCTCGACTCGGGCGGGCAATACTGTCACCTTATCGCCCGCAAAGTCCGTGAACTAGGCGTGTACGCCGAGATCCTACCGATTGACGCATCTCCGGCAAAGCTGCGCGCTTATAAGGGCGTGATCATTTCCGGCGGGCCTTCGAGCGTCTTTGACGCGGGCAGCCCGCAGGCACGGGCCGGTCTCTACCGCATTACCAAGCCGATCTTGGGAATTTGCTACGGACACCAACTCATGGCTCAGGCCATGAAGGGCGTCGTAGAGCAAGGTAAGACGCAAGAGTTCGGCCGTGCTGATATTCGTGTACTAGGCGCGGAGCCGCTGTTTCGCGGCCTGCCGAAGAAACAACCGGTGTGGATGAGCCATGGCGATCATGTGGCGCGGCCGCCGGCCGGATTCCAAATCCTGGCGGACACGCCGGAATGCACGGTCGCCGCCATGGGCGACCCCGAGCGAAACTACTACGGCTTTCAGTTTCATCCCGAAGTCATTCACACCAAGTACGGGTCGGAGATCCTGAAGAATTTCGTCATAGGCGTTTGCGGCTGCAAGCAAGATTGGCATCCGGAAGATCGCGTGGAGCAATTGATTGCGCGCATCCGCAAGGAGGCCCATGGACGCCGCGTGCTGTTCTTCATGAGCGGCGGCGTGGACTCAATGGTTGCCTATGCACTGACGGTGCGCGCGCTCGGGACCGAGACGGTCCACGGCATCTACGTCGACACCGGCTTCATGCGTGAGGGCGAGACGGAACAAATCGAGGCGGCTTTCCAAAAGCTCGCATTGGGGCATCTGGAAACGTTCAAGGCGGCGAGCCATTTCTTCAGCAGACTGCGAGGCATTACGGACCCGGAAGAAAAGCGGGCGATTATCGGCAAGACCTTCATCGACATCCAAGATGAAATTTTGGAACGCGAAGAGCATGCGGGGCATGACTGGCTGCTTGGCCAAGGCACGATCTACCCGGACACGATTGAGTCCGGCGGCAAAGGACAAGCGGCGGTGATCAAGACGCATCACAACCGCGTGCCGCGCATCCAGGAGCTAATCGCCGAGGGACGCATTCTGGAGCCTTTGGCGGAGTTCTACAAGGACGAAGTACGGGTCTTGGGCCGCTCGCTCGGCTTGCCGAAGATGCTGATCGACCGCCACCCCTTCCCTGGGCCGGCGCTAGCTATTCGTTGCATCTGCTCCGCAAAGGCCGAAAAACCGGAAGCCGACGAGGAAATCGACGCCTTGGCGCGGCGCAACGGATATCGAGCCTTCCTCTTGCCGTTACGCAGCGTTGGGGTGCAAGGCGACAGCCGTAGCTACGCGAAGCTGACTGTACTCTGGGGCGGCGAGTTTGACTACAAGAAGCTGTTGCCGTTGGCGACCAGCATCACCAACCGTTACAGACGCACGAATCGCATCGTGGCTCTGCTTGGGCGCAAGCGGATCAAGCCTGAGGAGTGGAAGATCCACAAGGCGACGCTGACCCGTGCACGCGTGAAGCTGTTGCAGGCGGCGGATCACATCGTCACAGACTTTCTGCGATCCGAGGGACTGTACGGGAAGATTTGGCAGGCTCCCGTGGTGCTGCTGCCATTCTCCCGGCGAGGCGGCGAGACGATTGCGCTGCGTCCGATCACTTCGGTCGACGGCATGACAGCGGAAGTGGCGCGCTTGAACCCCGAGAAAGTTCTCGAACTCGCCGCGCGCATCTCGAAACTCAAGGGCGTCGACGCCGTCCTGTACGACCTGTCGCACAAGCCGCCCTCGACGATCGAGTGGGAATAATCGAAGAGTAACTCCACTCTTTACCGCATGCCGCGCCACGCCGCCGGGCGTCGGTTCGCGAGAACTTTTGCGCCGAGGGTAATACGAGTATTCATTTCGTGCTACGATAGGCGGCTCATGAAACGGTTAGGCGCGGCTAGTTTATTTGCGATCTTGACCTCTCTGCTCCCGGGTCAGGAGCCTGACCCGGCGCTGCCCCGGATCGAGCCCTTGGTCGAGACCATCACGATTACGGCACAACCGTTGGGACCGCAGTTGGATCTGCGCAACGGCGCGGCGTTCAGCGAGACGCTATTTTCACGCGACGATCAAGTCTTCCACCTGCTCGACGCCGGCATTAACGCGGGACAGCATGAAGGCGGCGGCAAGTCTCTGGAGATTCGCCGCTTCGGATTCAACCTGGACCACGGCGGCGTCAACGGCGGCCTGCGCATTACGGTCGACAACATTCCGCAGAACCACGGCACACAGGGACACGGCCAAGGTTATCTCGGTTCGCTGAAGAGCCTATCGCCCGAACTGGTGCAAGAGGTGGCGCTGATCAACGGGCCCTTCAATGCTGAGCACGGCGATTTTTCGAGCCTGGGGGTCGTGCAGATCCGCTTGCGCGAGTCTTTGCCTCACGCCTGGACGGTGCGCTTGCAGGGCGGACAGTACGACTCTGGGCGCGGCTTTATCGGTTGGAGCCCCAATGTGGCCGAAACGGATGCATTCGTGGCCTACGAGGGCTCTTTTACCGACGGCCCGTTCATCAAGCCGTTGAACTATGTGCGGCACAACGTCACCGGCAACTACACGAGCATCTTGGATTCCAGCAGCCGCATCGGCCTGAAATGGAACGGAGGATTGAACCGCTTCGCGTCGTCGGGCCAGATCCCTCTCGACGAAGTAGCGGCTGGCCGTTTGGATCGTTTCGGTTCGCTTGGCCCGGGAGACGGCGGCGACATCCGGCAAGGGCGCGTCGCTGGGTACTACCGCTACGACTGGACACAAGGGGCGACTTGGAAATCCGACGCCTTTGTCGAGCGGTCGCTGTTCGACCTGTACTCGAATTTCACGTTCTTTTTGAACGATCCGGTCCTTGGCGACGGAATTCAGCAGCATGATTCGCGGCTTACGGAGGGCGCTGACACGCAGTATGCCCGGCCGCAGTTCTTTGGCTGGGGCGATGGGATTCTGACGATCGGCGGCGGCGTTTACGCTACGCAGAATCTTGTGGACATGCGGCAGCGGGTCGAACGTGACCCCGTCTCGATGGTGATCGGAGCGCGTGCGAACGTGTTGAATGGGTCGGGCTACATCCAGGAGAACCTGAATCTGGCCAACGGCCGCATTCAGCTAGGCGGCGGTCTGAGGTGGGACGTCTTCCGCTACGCGGTGGACGACTTGGTGGAGCCGCAATTTACCGGTTCGGAATCGTCGGCGCGCTTGCAGCCCAAGGCGAGCTTGGCTTACTCGCCCTTTGCCGACATTCCCTTCAAAGCATTCTTTAACTATGGCCGCGCGATCGCCTCACTCGACGCGCGCGGCGCTGTCCGCCAGCCGGAAGGGCCGCTGATTGCGACGACGGACTTCTTGCAGTGGGGCGTGCAGCAATCCCTCGGCAGCCGCGTGTCGCTCTTCGGCGATTTCTTCCACATCCAAACCTCGAACCAGTTGGTGTACATTCCCGACGACGGTTCGGTGGAGTTCGCCGATCCGGCGCGATCCTACGGTTTCGAGGCGCGCATGTCGGCTGCGATCACCAGCAGGCTGAGCGTGGACGGCGGCCTCACCAAAGTGCTGAACGCCTACTATCGCGGCGGACCTGAACGCATCTACCTCGACTCGGCGCCGCGTTTTACGGCGAATGCGGCCTTGACGCTAGCGAATTGGCGCGGCTGGGCGGGTTCGCTGCGAATGCGGTCCATCAACAGCTATCGCCTCGACGGCGAAGATCCCTCGATCCGGGCGGCCGGCCATGTCGTCTTTGACACGGCCTTCAATCGCGACCTGACCGATCAAATCGCCCTGAACGTGGCCATTGACAATCTCTTCGACCGCGATTACTGGGAGATGCAGAACTACTTTACTTCCCAGCTCGCTGGACAAGGGCCGATGGACCGCATTCACGCCACCCCTGGCTATGGCCGCACGTTAACGGTCGGCGTGACCCTGCGATTTGGCGACAAGTAGCCGCACTCGCTTTCACTACGGGAGTTAGGCGACACTCGATTTGGTGACCGAAGTGATCGTGCGCCCCGCCGTTCGGGGCGAGATGCCTGCCATCCGGCGGCTGATTCGCGAATACCCGAATTTGCTGATGCAGTCGGATCTGCCGCGCATCCCGTCATATTTTGTCGCCGAGCACCGGGGCAGCATCGTGGGTTGCTGTGCGTTACAGATCTATTCGCTGCGGCTGGCGGAGATTCGCAGTCTCGCGGTCGGCGCGGACTACGTGCGGCACGGCGTCGGAAGAAGGCTGGTCGAGGCCTGCCAGAAGCGAGCCGCGGAACGCGGCATCAAGCAGGTAATGGCGGTGACCAGTTCCCCGGAGTTTTTCGAGAAGAACGGGTTTTCGACCTTTAAGCGCGAGCGAATTGCGCTCTTCTTCGACGTTCCCCAAGGCTGACGAAACAAACTCCGTCCGAGTCCCGTACCATTCTCCTTAGGTCCCGGGCCTCTTCGCCGTTTGGCGTCGAGCGGGAGCACGTCCTTTTTCTCGGAGCACTACCCAATGAGACTCTTCGTGGCGACCGCCCTTGTCTTCGTCTCTAGTTTGACGCCGGCATCGGCGCAAACGGCGAGCCCCGCCTTGGATTATTCGCTGAACAACGGTTCGTTCTGGAACCTCGGTATTTACCGGCAGCGGCTGGCGCCGGAAGCGAATCTGGCAGACTCTGAGAGGCTCGAACAGTTGATTCGCGGCGGAAAGCTTTACTTATCCTTAGCCGATGCGCTGGCCTTGACTCTTGAGAACAATCTCGATATTGAGATAGCCCGGTACTCGCCAAAGGTAGCCGAAACTGACGTGCTGCGGGCCTTGGCAGGAGCAAATCTTAGCGGCGTCCAAACGCAGATCTCGACGTTGTCCACGGCGTCATCGGCGCGAGCGGGCGACGGCGGTTCGGGTTTTACTTCCGTCCCAGGCGGGCAGGCGACGGGCGTGAATCAGGGAGCGAGCGCTCAGATCGACGCCGGCGGCGCAGCCGGCAGCGCGGCGTCATTCTTCGGTACTCAGACGATCAATTTGGATCCAACATTGAACGCGACCTTTGGCCTGTTTCACACGAGCGTCCCCCAGATCACGAGTGCGGTCAGCGGCACGAACACGCTGATTTCGAATTCCGCGGTTTCCTCAGTGAACTTTCAGCAAGGGTTCATCACGGGCACAACGCTGGGCGCCCGGTACTCCGTCTTCCGGCAGAAAAACAACAATATCCGCAACAACTTCAACCCGACGCTGACCTCGGACGTCACGCTATCGCTCACGCAGCGCCTTACGCAAGGTTTTGGACGCGCGATCAACAACCGCAATATCCGCATCGCGAGGAACAACCAAGCCGTCGAGGACTTGAACTTCGAGGATCAGGTCGTAACGACCGTTTCGCGAGTGGAACAGCTCTACTGGGACCTGGTGACTTTTCGACGCATTGCCGAAGCGCGCCGGCTCGATGTCGCTCTTTCGGATCGCTTGGTGACGCAAACTCGCAAGCAGGAAGAGTTAGGCCTCCAAGCGCGCATCGAAGTCACGCGCACCGAGGCTGAGGCAACTTCGTTCCGGCAGCAGCTCGTCGAGGCGGAGCGAGCCGTTCTTGAGCAAGAGGAGATTCTCAAGAATGCTCTGTCGAAACAAGGTCCGACGAGCGTCCTGCTTGCCGGCGTGCGCATTGTTCCCGTGGATTCCATTGTTGTCCCGGCGCAGGAAAGCATCGAGCCCGTGCAGGACCTCGTCGAGGAGGCCTTGCGCGAAAGAGTGGCCTTGAACCGGGCTAGGATCAATCTGGAGAACTCGGACATCAGCTTGCGCGGCATCAAGAACGCGCTCAAGCCTTCAGTGGATGTAACCGCCTTCGCCACCAACAACGCCCTGGCCGGAACGATCAATCCGGACGTCGTCTTGCTGCCCGGCGCGGAGGCGCCGAATGACTTTTTCATCGGAGGCTTGGGCACGGCCTGGGCCCAGTTGGCGCGCCGCAACTTCCCTGACTATGGCGTGCAGTTCCAGCTGAATATTCCGCTGAAGAACCGCCAAGCGCAGGCTGACTTGACCCGCGAATCATTGCGCCGGCGGCGTTCCGATGTCCAATTGCGGCAGCAAGAGAACGCGGTCAAGCTGGAGGTCGCTCGAGCCCTAGCGAACCTGAACCAGGCGCGGGAAAAGCATGGGATTGCCCGGCAAGCGCGTGA
>CAZYOX010000116.1:0-11247 GCA_964649285.1 uncultured Bryobacterales bacterium
CCCATCTTGCCATAGCCGACAAGGGCGATCCGAAGCGGTCGGGTTCCGCCGTCGGCGCTCATGCGAAGACATCCTTGTCGACGTCGGTAAAGAAAGCTCGGTGCAGGCGACGAACAACCTCGGCGAGGTCGTTCTCGTCGACGACGAAGCTGATGTTCCGCCGGGAAGCGCCGACCGAGATCATCTCGATGAGAATGCCGTCCAACGCAGAGAAAATCTTAGCGGAAACGCCAGGCGTGTAGCGAATCCCGTCGCCGACAACACAGACGATGGCGTTACTGTCGCGGCGCTCCACTTCGGCGACCCCCTTAAGCTCGGCGATGATCTCATCGAGACGGTCGATACGGTCCACGGTAAGCGAAACGCTGACCTCCGATGTCGCAACCATGTCGACGGACGTCTTGAAGCGTTCGAAGGCAGCGAACAGGCGGGCCAGAAAGCCATGCGCCATCAACATGCGCGTCGAGCGTACGTCGACGATCGTGATGCCCTCCTTGTAGGCAATGGACTTCACCAGGGCGCTTGTCGGGACCTCGGAGACAATCAGCGTTCCCTCGTTCTCGGGTCGCCGCGAGTTGAGTACGCGTATCGGGATGTTCTTCTCCAGGGCCGGGGCCATGGTGGCCGGGTGCAGCACTCTGGCGCCGAAGTAGGCAAGTTCCGACGCTTCGCCGAACGACAACACCTTCAGCCGATGCGCATCCGCAACCAACGACGGGTCGGCGGTCATCACGCCGTCGACGTCGGTCCAGATTTGCACTTCTTCCGCGCCCAACGCAGCGCCCACGATCGAAGCGCTGTAGTCGGAGCCGCCGCGGCCGAAGGTCGTTGTAACGCCGTCGACGGTGGAAGCGATGAAGCCGCCCATGACGACGACGCTGTGCTCCAGATGTGGAACGACGTGTTCCGCCAGCGCGGCGGCGGTCTCGTTGGGTAACAGTTGGGCCGCTCCGTGACTGGCGTCGGTCTTCATCGCCGTGCGCGAATCGATCCCCACGGCATGGACACCGCGGCGAACGAGGGCCTCAGCAACAATTGCGCTAGAGAGGCGTTCGCCGAAGCTGAGCAGCAAATCGACCTCGGCAGGGGACAAGCGCTGACCCAGGGGATAAGCGCGCAGCATCTTCTCCATATGCTCGAACGTCCCTTTCAGGAACGACTCGAGACCTGCGCGACGCTCGTCGGTCGCCGCTGGCAGCGCTTCACGCAAGTGATGCTCCGCCATCTTGTTCAGCTCGGCGAGAGCCGCGGAAAGATCGTCCGCAGCAATGGCATGGGCCATGGCAACGAGCCAGTCCGTCGTTTTGCCCATGGCCGAGACGACGACCAGCGGCTTGCGGTCAAGTCGGCTGGCGACAATGCCGGAGACACGTTCCAGGGCTTGAGCGCTTTCGACGGACGTGCCGCCGAACTTCATCACGATCATTTAGTCCAACCAGCCTTCGCTATGCAGCAACTCGGCATTCAAGACGGCTGCGCCGGCAGCGCCGCGAATCGTGTTGTGTCCGAGACAGACGAACTTGTAACCCAAGATGGGGCACTTGCGGATGCGGCCTACAGAGACAGCCATGCCATTCTCGCGCATCGCATCACGGCGCGGCTGGGGACGGTCGGGCTCTTCCATCAAGTGGATAGGGCGCACGGGAGCTGTGTGCAGCTTCTTCTTTTGCGGTACTCCGCTGAAGTTGCTGAACGCCGCCTTGATCTCGTCGATGCTTGGCTTGGCGTCCAAATCGACCGAGATGCAAACCGTGTGCCCGTCGACGACCTGTACGCGATTACAATGGGCGCTCATGGCCGCGTCGAGGACTTGGACGCCCGCCCCGGAAAACGCGCCAAGGATCTTCTGCGTCTCGACCTCCATCTTTTCTTCTTCGCTTCCGATAAACGGAATCACGTTGGCAACAATGTCCATTGAGGGCAGGCCGGGATAACCGGCGCCGGAGATAGCCTGCAACGTGGCCGCCAGGATGCGCTTGATGCCAAAAGGCCTCAGCGGGGCCAGGCCCATCGTCAGAGCAACGGTCGAGCAGTTGGGGTTGGTGACGATGGCCCCAGACCAGCCCCGGTTCTTACGCTGAATTTCAATCAGACCTAAGTGATCGGGATTGATCTCTGGGACCAGCAAGGGCACGTCGGGCCACATGCGATGGTTCTTGGAATTAGAGACGACTAGGTGTCCGGCCTTGGCGAACGCTTGCTCAATTTCGCCGGCGACGGAGGCGTCCATCGCCGAGAAGACGAGCTTGGGAGCCGTGGCGGAAGGGACCGCTTCCTGAACCGTCTGAGAGGCGATGTTCGCCGGCACTGGACGATCTTGCACCCAGCGGGCAGCCTCCGTGTATGCTTTGCCGGCGGAGCGCTCGCTGGCGCCAAGCCAGGTCAGCTCAAACAGCGGGTGGTCCTGCAACTGGCAGATAAACTGTTGGCCCACCATGCCGGTGGCGCCTAGTACTCCAACTTCGATCTTGTTTGGCATAGGGATCCCCTTGCGAGCCGGGCGCTCGTCTGAGATCAGCCGAGGACGCCCGAGTCGGGTTTAGTTCTTCGTCTCCGTTTTGAGTTGCTTCACGAGCCGCACGTACAGCTCGATCGCTTCGACGATCTGTTTCTTCGGCACGCGCTCTTCGAGCGTGTGGGCGACATGAATCGTCCCCGGGCCCAGCAGGAGAGGCTGGCCCCAGTTGGTTAGCTTCGGTATGTCGGTGGTGTACTTCACCACGGAAGTCTTAAAGCCGTCGACCGCTTTGAGGTGCACGGCCGGGGTATAAGCGAAAACGTCAATCTCGACTCGATCATCGAATGCGGCCCAGGCCTGTTCCTTAATCGAGGCCAGGTCGGATACCACGCGAATCATCAGCGTAGCCGACGCCTTGTCGGGAACGACATTGGCGGCGATGCCGCCTTCGATCGTGCCGATATTCAGCGTGGTCTCGCCCAAGATCGGGTCACTAGGCCAGGTTACGGCGCGCAGCGCCTGTAGATTGTCGAGCAGCTTGTTGATGGCCGAATCGCCCAGTTCTCCGTAGGCCGAGTGCGCGGCGGCACCGCGAGCAGTGACCTTGAGGCCTAGAGCCCCCTTGGAGCCGAGAGCCAACAAATTCTCCGTGGGTTCGCCGTTGATCAGATAGCGGACGCCTGCGGGCGGCGTCTTGTTGGCGAAGGCGGCCCCGCGGCCGTCGACCTCTTCCCCCACGACGAGCAGCAAGCCCAAATCACGAACGCCCTCTTCCAAGAGCCGTTCGATGGACTTGATCATAGCCGCGCAAAGGCCATGCGTATCGCAAGCCCCGCGCCCCCAGATGTATTCGTCGTCTTCTTTCGAGGGAATAAAAGGCGGCACCGTATCCATATGGGTCGAGAAGACGATCTCCGGCGTCCCCCACCAAGCCCAAACGTTATTGCGGCCCGTTTCTACTCGAATTTTCTCGATGCGGCCATGAAAACGCTCAGCCAACGGCTGTAAGTAATTAAAGAGCCAATCGCCGATTTGCTCCTCGTTGGGCGTGACCGAATCGATGTCGACGAGGGCCCGCGTAATTTGAAATGCGTCCATGGAGAACCAGAAGGCCCGAACTTCAAGGATATCGGACGGGCTGGAAAGGCCGCAAACATCCTCGTCGCGGCAGGCCGAAAAGCAGCGCGGTCCCCTACACTCTGTGGTGAGATGAGCCTTCGCCGCATTCTTGGGGTCGTCGTCCTAGCTGCGGCGGCGTGGGTCGCCGGGGCCTACTGGCCTCGACCGCAGACCGAGGCGGCCCCCAAAGAGCTGGTCATGGGTTGGCGGCCCATCCTTTCTCAGTCAGGAAGCGGAACCGTGCAGACCGAGTCGTTCCCGATCGACACGGGTCAATGGCGCATTAAGTGGACCGCCGCGGCTACATCCGATACAGACTCTGGGACCGACCAGTTTCGCGTCGGCGTGCACAGCGCCGTGAGCGGAAGGCTGATGACAGTGGCCGTAGATACGCAGCAGGCCGGCGAGGGCGTCGCCTATGTGGCGGAAGAGCCGCGGCCGTTCTTCCTTTCCATCGAGTCATCCGGCCTCGAATGGACAGTCCGAATCGAAGAAGGAACGTGGGGCGAGAGGCAGTAGCCTGCTAGTCCCGCAGCGGACGGCACTTGAGCCTGCGGGCTCAAGGCGCTATGATACGTGCGCTTTCGCAGGCAATTTGACATTACAGAGTTCGTCGAGGTGCATTTATGTCCGACGTTCACGGTCCGCAGACAAGACCGACCCCATCGAGGCGAGACCTCATTAAGGGGGTGATTGCAGCCGGCGCGGTTTCTTCGACCGGCTATCTGTTCCGTGGGTCTATCACGCGGGTTTTTGCGCAAGCTCCCGGATCGGTCGAACGGCTGATCACGCTGGACGTCAACGGCCAGCAACGGCGCGTCGACGTCATGAAGCAGGAAACGCTGGCGATGACCTTGCGCTACAAGCTGGGCCTGACCGGCACAAAGCTGGGCTGCGACCGCGGCGAATGCGGGGCATGTACGGTGCTGATCGACGATGTGCCGCACTACTCCTGCTCAACTCTTACCCACAGCACGCGCGGCAAGAAGATCACCACCATCGAAGGATTGGCTGCGGCCGACGGCACGCTGCACCCGGTGCAACAGGCCGTTGTCGAAGAGCAGGGATTCCAGTGCGCATTCTGCATGTCGGGTTTCCTGATGGCCACGGTTGGATTCCTCAAGACTAATCCAAATCCCACGCGCCAAGAGCTGGCTCACGGCGTTTCGGGTAACCTATGCCGCTGCCAGGACTACGACAAGATCTTGACCTCGCTGATGCGCGGCGCCGAATTATCTCGGGAGGTGAAAAATGCCTGAATTCACGAATAGCCCGGCCGACACGCCGCTCGTGACCGCCGACACGCCCCCGGTCAAGGGAAAGCTGGTGGGGCAAGATTACTCCACGCCGGACTTAATCGCCAAGGTGACCGGCAAGTCGAAGTACGCGGAAGATTTCCGCGCCGAGGGCATGCTCTTCGCCAAGATGCTGCTGAGCCCTTATCCACATGCGCGCGTGGTACGTATCGATGCCGCCGAGGCGCTGGCCATGCCAGGCGTGAAGGGCATGGTCACCAAAGACGATCTGCCGGCGCCGGCGGATTACATCACGGACCTAGGCGAAACCATCAAGGCTAACCCGCGCGCCGATGTCGGGCTGACGATGGAGCCGCTCTATCAGGGAGAGCCAATCCTAGCGGTGGCCGCCGTCGATGAATTGACCGCCGCCGAGGCGATCGAGAAGATTCGCGTGACCTACGAACGACTGCCCTTCGTCGTGGATGCTTTCGCCAGCCTGCGGCCCGGCGGCCCCAATGCGCGCACCGACGGCAACACCTGGATGCGTCCGGTACCGCCCGAGCCCAAGCCAGGCGAGCCGCCCGCTCCCCCGCCGCCCTTGGACGTCGTGGAAATCAAGTGGACCGCGGAAGACTTCGCGGGCTACGAAGAGGGCAAGATGCCGATGGGCAAGCCTACCGAAGAATGGAGCTATGGGGACATCGATGCCGGCTTCAAGAGCGCCGCTCTGGTCCTGGATGAAACGTTCATCACGCCGGACTCCAGCCATCAAGCCATGGAGCCTCGCACCGGTATGGCCTACTGGCAGGGCGGGAAATTATTCATCCATGCCGGCTCGCAAAGCACGATCCAGACCGTGCCGGCGATCGCCCGCTGGATGCACATGGATCCGCAAGACATCGTCGTCATCAGCGAATACACCGGCGGCGGCTTCGGAGCGAAGATCACGGCGAGCGTTCACGTCATGGTCCCGGCGATGCTGGCCAAGAAGTGCAACGCGCCGGTGATGCTGCGCATGTCACGCGAGGACGAGCACTACATCGGCGGCGCGCGGCCAAGCGCCACGGGGCGGCTGAAATGCGGATTCGCCAAAGATGGCCGCATTACCGCTCTCGATATGTATGTAGTGAGCGACAACGGCCCGTACGATCAGCGCGGCGATGGCAACATGGCCGGAACATGCGTGTCGTTGTTGTATCAGCCGCCGGCCATGCGTTGGCGCGGCATTTCGGTATTGACCAACACCCCGCCGCGCGCGGCCCAGAGCGCCCCGGGCGGCATGCAAGGAATCGGCTTGATGGAGCCGTTGCTGTCCAAGGCAGCGCGCCAGCTCAATATCGATCAGGTCGAGATGCGCCGGATCAATGCTCCCGCCGGCAAGGCGGAAGTAGGCCCAGCAGCCCGCGACGGGAAGCGCGGCCACACCACGAGCAGCTTCATGAGGGAGGCGCTCGATCGCGGCGCCGAGCTATTCAATTGGAAGGAACGGGCCGCCGCCAGCGGGCAGCGCCAGGGCTCGAAGGTCCGCGGCGTGGGCGTCGCCAGCAGCACCTTCGTCGGCGGCTCGCGCGGTTTCGACGGCCTGTTCGTGATCAAACCCGACGGCAAGATGTACATCCAGACCGGCATTGGCAACCTGGGCACGGCGAACTTTAGCGACTGCCAGCGCGTTGCCGCCGAGATGATGGGCGTGCCTTGGGAGAAGGTCGTCTTGACCTGGGGCAGCACCAACAAGGACCTGCCGTGGAGTTGTCCCTCGGGCGGCAGCCAAACCACGCACGCGATGACGCGCGCCGCCCATGCGGCGGCATCGGACGCCATCAAGAAGCTGCAGGAGATTGCCGCCAAGAGTCTGGGCGGACGTCCTGAAGACTATACGGTGGGCGGCGAGCGCGTGTATCGCCGCGGCGGCGGTGCGGGGATGAGCCTAGCCCAGGCAGCGCAACGCGCCATCGACATGGGCGGCCGCTACGACGGACACGAGTTGCCGCAAGACATCAACAAGATGACGGCAGCTTCGGCCGCTAATTTGGCTGGCCAAGGGCTGATGGGGGTCGCCCGCGACAGTTACCCGCAGGACGGCCGAATGTTCTCGTTCGTAGCGTCCTTCGCCGAGGTCGAGATCGACGTCGAGACCGGTTCCTATCACATCACCGACTTCCTTGCCGTGGCCGATGTCGGCACGGTCATACACCCGAAAGCGTTGGGCGGTCAGATTCTGGGGCGTTCGATGCTCGGCATCGGACACGCGCTCTCGCAAAAGTGGGTTTACGACCAGCACTTGGGCTGGGCTTTAGCCAAGCGCTTCTATCAAAACCGACCGCCGACTATCTTGGACGCGCCCGCCAAGATGCAGTGGGCGGCTTTGAATATCCCCGATCCCGAGAGCCCAGTCGGCGCCCGCGGCATCGGCGAACCTCCGGTAGGCGGCGGTTGCGCCGCCATTCTCAACGCCATTTCCGACGCGCTGGGAGATGACATCTACCGCCGCGCGCCCGTCACGTTAGACATGATTCTGACTTCGCTCGAAGCCGGAAGACCCGTTACCGAGCCGCTGACGGCTCACATTTAGTCCGGCCCAAGAAGACGAGGAGAACGACCATGGCTGTATTTCGTGATGTCATGCCGGCCTTTGAGCTTTTCCAACCGGCTTCTGCCGATGATGCCGTCGCTTTGTTAGCGCAGCACGGTTCGGACGCCTGGGTGATGGCGGGAGGGCAGGATAGCTTCGATTGGCTGAAAGATCGGATCAAGCGCCCCAAAGTGGTCATCGATCTCAGCCAAGTCAGCGGGATGAAGGGCGTGCGCGATTTGGACGGCGGCGTCGAGATCGGCGCCATGACCACGCTGACCGAGTTGGGCAGTGACCCACTGATCCGTGAACGGTTCCCGATATTGGCCGAGGCGGCCGGGCTTGTCGCCTCGCCGCAGATCCGCAACCAAGGCACCATCGGCGGCAACGTCTCCCAGGACACGCGTTGCTGGTACTACCGCAGCGGTTTCCCCTGCTACCGCGCAGGCGGCAACATCTGCTATGCCGACACGCCCACGGCCATCAATCGCGAGCACGCCATCTTGGGCGCGGACCGCTGCGTCGCTGTGAGCCCATCGGACACAGCCCCCGTGATGGTGGCGCTAGAAGCGCAGATGGTGATTCGCAGCGCGGACGGCGAGCGGGTAGTGAATGCTGAGGACTACTTCATCGGGCCGGGAATGGACATTACGCGAATGACCGTCTTGCAGCCCGGCGAGCTGCTGACGGCGATCCGCATCCCGTCCACCTGGGCAGGCGCACAGCACTACTTTGAGAAAGTCCGCGACCGTCCCGTCTGGGACTTCCCGCTGGTTAATATCGCGTCCGTCAAAGTCGTAAACGGCGGCACGATCGAGCGCATGCGCGTTGCGCTGAACGGCGTGGCTGCGCATCCGTGGCGCCTGGCGGAGGTCGAGGCAGCCGTCGCCGGCAAGCCTGCCGACGAAAGCACCGCGGAAATGGCCGGGGCCATGGCAGTCGAGGGAGCCGTGCCGCTGCGCTACAACGGCTACAAGGTTCCCTTGATGCGTAACCTCGTCAAGCGTGCGATCCGCGGGGTGCAGGAGGCCTGAGATGGAAATCATTCAATGGGCCACGAGTCCCTGGGGGCAGGAAGTCCCCATACACATCGGCTGGATGCTGATTTGGGTCTTCGCCATCGGCGGCGCAATCTTCTTGGTCGGCCATGCGATTTGGGTCGGGTTCTTCGCCAAGGAAGAAAAGTTCATCGAACCGGCCCTTTCACCCCGCTTTGCGGCGAGCCTACCTGCCAAGGTGAAGAAGCACTCGCTGACGGCGCGCGTCTTCCACTGGATCATGGCCGTGGCCATGCTGGCGCTCCTGGTCACGGCGTTTCTGCCCAAGGTGGGCGTGCAGTTCGCCTGGGTCGAGTGGCACTGGATGGCCGGCATCCTGCTGATCGTCTCGATCGTCTTCCACATCATCCACGCAACATTCTTCATGGATTTCTGGGCTATCTGGCCGGATAAGACGGACATCGCGGACGCCAAGAATCGGGCCAAGGTGATAATGGGCCAGAAGGCGCCGCTGCCGCGCAAGTTCGCCAAGTACCCGTTCGAGAACAAGATGTTCCACATGGCGGTGATGCTGGCCGGTATCGCCGTCATCATTACCGGATTCTTCATGCTTTACCGCGTGCGCACGCCCTTCCTGGAGCGCAATCCCTACCTCTTCGGTGATGCGACCTGGGGCTGGATGTACGTCTTGCATGGATTGGCCGGCGTCGGCTTCATCGCCATGGTCATGGCTCACATCTATTTCGCCATCCGTCCGGAAAAGTTCGAGATGACCAAGTCGATGATCTTCGGCACTGTGAGCCGCGAGCACTATCTCGACCACCACGATCCAGAGCGTTGGCCGGTTCGCAGCGAGGGTTCTTCCGCGACAGGCGACTAAGTCAGCCGTAGTAACCTGTTGCGATGCTCGAAGATCTGAGAGACCGCTGTAACACCGTCGAGGAGTGCTACGAGTTCCTGCTGGCCTATGCCGCACAGGGTCTGGCGGCTGACGCAGGCACGGATAAGGGCAGCCAGTTGCGCTCCTTGCTGGGCCGCGCCGTCGAGGCGCTCAGGGGAATAGCAGACTCTTACGAATCGGCGATCGCCCACGACGCTCTAGAGCCTGCCGAAAAGCATCGCGCTTTCCTATCCGTCCTCGAAATGGATTCGCGCCACGCCTTAGCGGCGATGGAACTCGTCTTGTCGCAGCCGGCGATCAGCTCGCAGCTCGTCGACAACCTCAACGCTTCCATCCACCTGCGTTCGTTGCTGACCGATCTATTCTTAGTGGACGAAGTCGCCAAAGTCCGCCAATCGGCGCAGTGAGCCGCCAACCTACGAGTGAACTACCATTCGCGCACGAGTTCTCCTATCGACTTGAGCTTCCCGAGCAATTCCGGCAGCAGGTCGAGATGTAACGCATTGGCCCCGTCGGAAAGGGCGTTCTTCGGGTCGTTATGGACTTCGAAGAACAGGCCATCCACCCCTGCGGCGACCCCAGCGCGAGCCAGAGTCTCAATGTATTGAGGCTGTCCGCCGCTCGCGCCTCCCGCCGCGCCGGGCAGTTGCAGGCTGTGGGTGACGTCGAGAACGACCGGGTAGCCCAGATCCTGCATCATCTTCAGGCTGCGGAAGTCGACGACCAAGTTCTGGTAGCCGAAACTGGCCCCGCGCTCGGTCAGAATGATGCGCGTATTGCCTGCCGAGGCGATCTTGTCCGCGGCGTATCGCATATCCCAGGGGGCTAGGAATTGCCCCTTCTTTACATTGATTGCGGCGGCGGCCTCGACGAGGTCGGTCTGGCGGCAGAGGAAGGCCGGAATCTGCAGGATGTCGCAGACTTCGGCGGCCGGGCCGACTTGTGCGGGCTCGTGGACGTCTGTGAGTACCGGCAGGCCGGTCTCTTGCTTCACCAACTGCAGGATGCGCAGGCCTTCTTCCAGGCCGGGGCCGCGGTACGAGCTAACGCTCGTACGGTTTGCCTTGTCGAAGGAGGCCTTGAATACGCCGGAAACGCCGCTATCACGGAACGCGGCGAGCACGCGCCGGGCCACGGACAGGGCGTGCTCCTCGGACTCGATAACGCACGGTCCGCAGATCAGGAACAAGTCTCGGCCCGAGCCGGCTTCGAAGGGTCCGATAGGGATAGGATTCATACGCTGCGACCAATCGTCCTATTGTCGGTGACATCCGGAACCGAGCATACTATCTAGAACCTTACAGGAAACGCACGTATTCGAGCCTTGGACGCTTGACCCTGCGCCGTCCGGGTGATGATATGAGTAGGAGTACATCTTGCGGCCAGGCCGTTGGGGCCCCGTAAACGGCTGGGGGAAGGACCGCAACACTCGCCATGGCTAAGCAGATCGACTGGCCAGCTGACATGAACCTGGCCTTTGTTGAAGGCCTATACGCAGATTACGAGCGTGATCCGGCATCCGTTCCCGTTGAATGGCGGGAGTACTTCCAGCAGATCGCTCCCAAGACTTCAGCGAAAGGCAACGGCCATGGGCCCTCCGCCTACCGTCCGCCGGCGGCTTCCCGTGCTGCGGCCGTACAGACGCCTCCGCATCCAACGACAAACGGATCAGTAGCCACGGCAGTCGGCCTGCAGGACCGCGTCGACAAGGTCGTCCGCGCCTATCGCGTGCGCGGTCACATGATCGCCCGCATGGATCCGCTAGGCCTGCCGCGGTCTTCCCCGCCCGAGTTGGATCCTTCCTATTACGGAATTTGGGAGCCGGACCTGGATCAGCAGATCTCTGCTGATACGCTCTCGGGCTGCGATGCCGATACGCCCCGCAAGATCATCGAGCGGCTGCGTGAAACCTACTGTCGATCGATCGGCGTGCAGTTCATGCACATCGACGACATGACCGA
>CAZYOX010000117.1:0-11233 GCA_964649285.1 uncultured Bryobacterales bacterium
AGCGCGAGCCTTCATCGAAGACAAGGGAAGCGAAGACGAAGCTTGGGCCAAAGTCGTCGAGCGGTTGCTGGCTTCGCCGCGTTACGGCGAAAAATGGGGACGCCACTGGCTGGACTTGGTTCGCTATGGCGATACAGCCGGTTTTGAGCAAGATCCATACATCCTAGAAGCTTGGCGTTATCGCGATTACGTGATCCAAAGCTTTAACAACGACAAGCCCTATGACACGTTCATCAAAGAGCAGCTGGCCGGTGACGAGATCTATCCAGACGATCCGGCGGCGCGCACCGGCACGGGCTATTTTCGGGTGAACGCGAACCGCGACATGTTGTTCAAGGTCGAGGACGTCAATGAGGTCGAGAAGCTGACGGATTACGTCGATACGACCTCAAAGGTTTTCCTGGCGCTGTCTGTCGGCTGCGCACGTTGCCACGACCACAAGTTCGATCCCATCCCGCAGGCTGACTTCTACCGCATGCAGGCCGTTTTTGCGCCAGCCGTCAGCGACCGAGTTTTCCTCGACTACAACCCGGCTCGCCAATACGACTTGGCTTGGAATAGCCGGGACTTTCGTTTGCGCGATATCGCGCGGCGGCGCAGCCCGCTGCTCGACGCCGGCTTGCGAGCGGCTCGCATGGATAGGTTAAAGGAACTGCCCAATCGCGAGGAGGTCGTGAAGGCCTTTGAGGTTGTGCGCGAAGAGCGTACGCCGGAGCAGGCCGAGCTCGTGCAGCAGCATATGCGTGTGCTGGGGCGCATTACCGAAGACGATGCGCGCGGTTACCTGACGCAGGAAGAGCGCGAACGCCTCGAAAGTCTCGACAAGCAACTGCTTGGGCTGTTCAACAACTACGGTCCGCCGCCTATGGCGCTTGGGATCATCGATGTGGGCCGCGAAGCGCCGCGGACCTACATCGCTATTCGCGGCAATACCGACATGCCCGGAGAGGAAGTGCAGCCAGGGTATCTGATGGCCCTTGGCGGCGGCGATATCCCCGAGCCGCCGCTGCATGCCAAGACGACGTACCGCCGCAAACACTTGGCCGAGTGGATCGCCAACAAGGAGAACCCGCTAACCGCGCGCGTGATGGTCAACCGTATTTGGCAGTACCACTTCGGCGAAGGGCTGGTGGAGACTTCCAGCGACTTCGGCACGCGCGCAACGGGTTTGGTCAATCAAGAACTGCTCGACTGGCTGGCGATCGAATTCATGGAACGCGACTGGTCCATTAAGGAGATGAGCAAGCTGATCATGTCTTCGGACGCCTATCGCCGCCGCACGGCGCCGACGGAGGTATCGACCGAGAAGGATCCGCGCAATCGCTTTCTCTCACATTTCAACCGCCGCCGCGTTTCCGCTGAGGAGTTGCGCGATGCCACGCTGGCTGCGTCCGGCGAACTCAACTTGGAGATGGGCGGCACGCCCGTCGTCGTTCCGCTGAGCAACGAGGAGCTCTATGGCATCACCGGGAGCTCGGGGCGTTGGGCGGTCACTCTGGACCCGGCGCAGCACACTCGGCGCAGCGTCTACATGCTGCAGCGGCGCGCCTTTCAGCATCCGATGTTCCAGGTGTTTGACGCGCCCGACGGCATGGCCACGGCGGAGAAGCGCAACATGAGCACCACGGCGCCGCAGTCGCTTACCTTGCTCAACAGCGACTTCATGGAGAAGCGATCGAAGGCGCTCGCGGCGCGAGCCGTGGACGTGCAGTCCGCCTGGCGGGCTGTTTACGCTCGCGATCCCTCCAGTGAGGAAGCTGAGGCGGCGCAGCAGTTTCTCGATCGTCAAAAAGAGCGCTTGAGGGATGATCAAGCGGCGCGTCAGCAGTTGGCGCGTAGCTTGCTGAATTCTAACGAGTTTCTGTACATCGATTAAGGGCTAACGCTATGACTCGACGCGACTACCTATTGAAGACTGGCCTCGGTTTTGGAGGTCTAGCGCTCGCCGACTTGATAGCTGCGGACAGCAATCCGCTGGCGGTGAAGCCGCCTCATGAAGAGGCGCGGGCGAAGGCAGTCATCCAACTCTTCATGCACGGCGGCGCGAGCCACGTCGACACCTTCGATTACAAGCCCGAGCTGCAGAAACGCTCCGGCGAGACGCTGTCGTTTGAGTTGGCCAAGACCATCAAGACCAGCTTCATCCACGACCCGACCAAAGCCATCCTGCGCGGCAGCCCTTGGGAGTTCCAGCCGAGCGGCAAGTCGGGCTTGATGATTTCGGAGCTGTACAAGAATCTGCGCGAGTATGCCGACGATTTGGCCGTGGTCAAGAGTTGCTACTCCAACCAGTTCGATCACGCCCCCGCCATCTATCTGATGAACACGGGCTCGCGTTTCCCTGGACGTCCCTGCTTGGGCTCTTGGGTCACGTACGGTCTCGGTTCCGAGAACCAGAACCTGCCGGCATTCGTGGTGATGAGCGACGGTTCGACCAAGTCCGGCCCGCCGGCCTACAGCGCCGGATTTTTACCGGCTGTCTACCAGGGCACGGTGTTCCGCGGCGGCGAGAGCCCGATTCTGCATCTGAGTAACCCTGCGGGACTGCCGCCGGAAGTCCAGAAGGACACTCTTGACTTCATCGGCCAACTCGACCGGCGCCACTTGGCTCAGGGTAGGGAATACGATTCCGAGTTGGAGGCACGCATCGCCTCGTATGAACTCGCCTTCCGCATGCAGGCCGAGGCGCCCGAAGCGATCGACATTAGCGGCGAGTCGGAAGCGACCAAGAAGCTCTACGGCATCGACGATCCGCTCACCGAGGACTTCGGCCGCAAGTGCTTGCTGGCCCGGCGTCTCATCGAGCGCGGCGTCCGTTTCGTCCAACTGATCTCCGGCACCAACGTCGGCGCCGACTGGGATGACGCCCACACGGATTTGCTCGGTACGATGACGCGCATGTGCGGAAAGACCGATAAGCCTATCGCGGGATTGATCGCCGATCTGAAGGCGCGCGGCATGTTCGACGATACGCTGGTCACCTGGAGCAGCGACTTCGGCCGTACTCCGTTATCGCAAGGCGCGACGGGCCGCGATCACCATCCGTACGGCTTCTCCATGTGGCTGGCTGGCGCTGGCATCAAGGGCGGCCAGTCGCTTGGCGAGACGGACGACTTCGGAGTGCATGCTGCTGTGGACCGCTTCGACGCGCACGACATCAATGCGACGTTGCTCCGCCTGCTGGGCATTGACCACGAGCGGCTAACGTATCTGTACCAGGGCCGCGAGCAGAGCCTCACCGACGTTCACGGTCAGAACGAGTTCACCTCGCGGCTGGTGGGCTAGTCGCGTTTAGGCGTGCGCCCGGCGAGCCACCCAGGCCCGGAAACGGCGCCACGCCAGGGCGATGCCGGTGTAAGCCAGTACGACCGCACCGGCCGAAACCAAGCCGGCAAGGGTCTGCCCCAACACGCCGCCTACTTCGCCAGTGTGGGCGAAGCGAAGTATTCGCCGTGCTTGGGCGCCCGGAGTTTGGTCGCCGAAGACTTCGGTCTTGAGCACCTGGCCGGTCTTCCCGTCCAAGGTCAGCGTCGATTGCAGGTGCGGTTGGCGTCCGGATCCGCGATCAACCGCGACGGTTACAGGGTCTTGAGACGAACGCGGCAAGTTGATGCGCACGGTACGCCAGTCCCGCGCTGCGGCGTCGGCACTAGCGAGGAATGCCGCAAAGTTGAACTCTTCCACCGTTGGAGGCGCTGGCCTTTCCTCTCCTTCGCTATGAGCGCTGCTGCCTCCCCGCGGCGGGCCTCCCCGTCCACTGCGTACCGGCGGTTCTTCGCCGAACGCTGTGTAGACCAAGTCGCTTACCCAGGGATAAGAAATCACCGCGCCGCTAAACACGATGAAGAACAGCGGCACCATCGACCAGACGCCGATCACGTTGTGCCAATTGAAGTCTCTGGCCTTTCCAGCCAATCCGCCCCGGAAGAGTCCAACTGCCTTGAAATTGCTCAAGCTCCACTTGCGCGGAAACCAAAGGTAGAGGCCGCTGACGACGATAAAGAGAAACGCCATATTGCAGACGCCGGTAATCGATTTGCCGAAGGCGCGCGACTCGCCCTCTTGTCCAAGCCAACGGTGCCAGGTACGGAGCTTTGCCAGGCCATCGCGTACGGTGGTTGGCCCTTCCGGCAGCACTTCGGCGGTATACGGGTTGACCATCACCGTCGCTTCGCGACCCCAGCTCAACGTCACCGCTTGTGAAGGGTCGGAGGAGACGGCTATGGTCGAGGGCGGCTCTTTGTGTGCCGATCCGCCAGCCGCGATGAGGGCCTCAAGCGGCAGGCGCTCGGTCTCAGGGGATGCAGGCACGGCAACCGTCCCGCCGGCCTCCCACTGCTGCAACTGCAACTCGTAGGTCAACAGCACGCCGGTGACCGACATGATCACGACGACAATCGCCGCGAAGAGGCCCGCGGTCAGGTGCATCCAGAAGAGGACTTTGCGAAATAGTTTCATGGCGGAATCGAGCCTAAACGTCAGCCCACTGCCTGAGCAGGTTGTGATAGACGCCTGTCAGTTGTATCGATGAAGGGTGATTCGGTAAATCCGCGCCGATATGCTGGATTGCCGAGTCGAGGTCGAACAGCAGCGTGCGCTGGAAGTCGTCGCGCACCATGCTCTGAATCCAAAAAAACGAACAGATGCGCTCTCCGCGCGTCACCGGAAGCACTTGATGGAGGCTTGTGCCCGGATAGAGCACCATGCTGCCGGCAGCCAGTTTGATTTCCCTAGCGCCGTAGCGGTCTTCGATGATCAGCTCGCCGCCGTCGTATTCGTCCGGGCCACTAAGGAACAACGTCGCGGAGAGGTCCGTGCGAATGCGATGCGGCGTGCCGGTGACCTGGCGGATCGAGTTGTCGACGTGGATGCCGAAAGATTGCCCTCCCCCGTATCGATTGAACAGGGGAGGAAAGACGCGCTGCGGCAAGGCGCCGGCTATAAACAGGGGGTTATGTTGTAACGCGTCGAGAATTTCGTCCCCCAGAGCCGCCGCCGTCGGATGGCTCTCGGGGAGTTGGAGGTTGTTCTTGGCCTTAGCGGATTGCGGGCCGGCGGTCACCTTGCCGTCGACCCACTCCGCTGCATCTAACTCCTTACGGAAGCGCGCGACCTGCTCTCCAGTAAGGACATCTGGAATCTGTAGCAACATGGACTCGCAGACAACTCCTTAGAAGCGCAGATTGGCGGTGACGACCAGTGCACGCGAGGCGCCGGGAACGACGTGGCCGCCGCCGACACGCTCGAAGTAGTACTCGTTGGCGGCATTGGTTAGGTTCGCGCGGAGGTCGAGCCATTCGCTTACGGGGACTTGCGCCATCGCGTCCACCATCCAGTAGCCGTCCACCGAGCGGACGTTGCTGACGTTGTTGTAGCGCCGTCCTACATAGCGTAGGCCGCCGCCGAGCGTGACCCGCCAGGGGAAGGCGTAGGTCGTCCACGAACTGAAGGCATGCTTCGGCGTTTGCGGAAAGCGGTTGCCGATCTGATCAGGGGTGTTGGATTCGACGACGCGGCTGTCGAGCAGCGTGTAGGCGCTAAATACCGTCCAGGCCGCAGTTAGATTTCCAGTTGCGGACAACTCGGCGCCCCGGACGCGCTGCCGGCCGTCGAGCACCTGCGGAGGGTCATCGGGCAGAATGCCGGGAGTGCGAGCGTTCGTCTTGGTGACGTTGAAGAGTGCGCCGGCGAGCAAGAGCCGTCCGCCGACGAGATCCCATTTCGTGCCGACTTCCGCCGTATAGGTCTTCTCCGGATCCAGGTTGGGATCGTTGTCGCCCGAGACGAAGCCAAGACCCTCGAAGGCGGGATTGAAGGACGTTCCATAAGAAACGTAGAGCGATCCAGCGTTTACCGGGCGGAACACCAGGCCGGCCCTGGTGCTAAGCATCTTCGACACGGTATCGATGGGGTCTCCGGTGTTGGTTAGGCCATCGGCAGCGAAACGCTCGCCGCGGAAGCCGCCGTTGACCTGCACGTAACGGCCGAAGCTCACCGTATCGAAGGCGTACACGGCCTGCGTATTTCCGGTTAGATCGCCGACGATCGGACTTACCGTAATGACCCCTTCGTAGACGTCGTCGGGGTTAGGGTTCAACAGAGTCGTTAAGGAGTTCGGGTCGCTGCGATTGCCCCGCGTGTTGTTCTCTCGCGTGAATGCCGTGCCTACGACCAGGTTGTGGCGAGCCTTGCCGGTGGTGAATCGTGCGGTGACATCGCTCTGATTGTCGATCACCGTGTCGTCATTCAGCCAGGCGCGCATCTCGCGGCGGATGAGCGTGGTGTCGGGGCTGTCGAAGCGCGGCGGTGAGGCGATGGAATTGCGGTTCGTTTCGCCGTAGCGAAATTGATTGCGGAAGGTGACGCCGTCGTTGAAGTCATGCTCGGCCCGCACGGTACCAAGATCGGCGTCCAGCCTCTCTCGGTCGCGGTCCTTAAAACCATAGAAGGTGTCTCTGGGAACCGGCGCGGGTTGATCGCGGTAAGCAGCCAAGACATTGTGATCCGCGGGAACCCAGGGAATACCATAATCGGAAACATTGTCTTGCCTTAGCTTGTAATAGCTGAGCGTGAAGCGCGTTGGAGTGCCGAGGCCAAATGCCAATGACGGCGCGGCGCCCCAGCGTTCGCTGTCGACCGCGTTGCGGCCAGGCACGCCGGACTTGTGGCCGAGCAGATTCAGGCGGAAAGCGGTCCGATCGTTCAGCGGAACATTGACGTCCGCCGTGCCGCGCGCGAGTTTGTAGGTGCCGAATTGGAAAGATCCGCTGAAGAACCGGCCCACTCCGGGAGCCTTGCTGACCAGGTTGATCGAGCCCCCGCTGGAACCGCGTCCCGTCATCGCTGACTGCGGACCCTTGACGACTTCGACTTGCTCTAGGTTGAAGGCGTCGCGGGACTGCGCGCCGATATCGCGCACGCCGTCCACGAAGATGTCGTTGCGCGCGTTAAAGCCGCGCAGCGTGAGGTTGTCGCCGGCGGGAGAGCCGCCTTCTCCGGCAGCGACGGTGAGGCCGGGTACGTTGCGAAGAACATCGGTGAGACTCTGAGCCCCCTGCTCTTCAATGACAGCGCGCGGAACGATCGAGATCGTCTGCGGCGTGTCGCGCAACGGCTGCGTGTACTTCGGCGAAGAGGGTGTTGGGACGGCTCTTACGTTGACGGTCGTGGAAATCGTGTCGATCCGCAGCGTGGCGGCAGTTGGCGACGTCAGTTCGTAGGCGACGCCTACGCCGTTCAGCAACCTGCTGAGGGCGCCTTCGGCCGAGTACTGGCCGCTCACTCCGGGCGATTGCAACCCGGAAATTTGGTCATCGACAAGGGAAACGTCCCAGCCGGTGATGCGCTCGAAGTCCTCCAATACAGAGTCCAGCGGGTTTGCGGGGATTTGGAAGAGGAAGGTCGTTGCTGATCCCGCTATCGGACCGACCTGACCGGCCTGTGGCGGTTGATTCGGCGCTTGCTGCGCCTGCTGAGGCGCTCCCTTTGCGCCGACAGCCGTTGAGGCGACAAGGGCGCCGGCAGCAAGCCAGCGGCTTGCGTTCCTACGCGCACGCGCCAACTCAAAGGCTTTTATAATTTTGGATTTTTTCACTCTGCCTCCCTGGTAGCGTCCAGCGGGGCGGGAGTGACCTAGAATAATTCAGGTCTCCGGCCCCTGGCTGGAGGTCACTCTGAGTCGGGCAGTTGCTGCGCCACAGTCGGCTGCCCGGCTCTTTTTACTCACTCCGTCACGACGGCTCTAGCGGCTGTCTGTCTTTGCACGAATTCAAGTCTCGTCTCAAGGAGTACGGGACCACGTCCCCGTCCAAGCTCAATTCTCCCCTTCAACGAAGTTCTATTAAACTCAAAGATGCAACTGAGTGTCAAGTACAAATTTATCAAAGCGTTTGACGGGCGGCGAACGGAATGAGGCCGTTTGAGGAAGGAGGCTAACGGTTCGCCGCGAAGGTGTCGCAAGCGTCGGGTTGGCCCGATTGAAATCCGCGTTGGAACCACTCCATGCGCTGCTGGGACGACCCATGGGTGAAAGTCTCCGGGTTTACGCGGCCTGTCGCGCTGCTTTGAATCCGATCATCGCCGACGGCAGCAGCGGCTCCCAGCCCCTCTTCCAGATCACCGGCGTCGAGGATGTCACGACGGGCCGTGGAGTGTCCCCAGACGCCTGCGAAGCAATCGGCTTGCAACTCTAACAGTACCGAATACTGGTTAGCGGCCCCCGGACTGGCTTGTTGCGCCTGTCTCACTCGGCCCTCAATTCCGAGTCTTCGTTGGACGTGATGGCCAATCTCATGCGCCAGGACGTAAGCCTGCGCGAAATCTCCCGGCGCTCCGAAACGGCGGGCTAGTTCATCGTAGAAGCCCAGATCAATGTAGACCTTCTCATCGCCGGGGCAGTAGAAGGGCCCTGTTGCCGCTTCGGCGAAACCGCAGGCCGACTGCACCGCATCGCGGAATAAGACCAGCGTGGCATCCTGGTAAGTCTGGCCCATCTCGGCGAACTTGTCTCGCCAAACGGCTTGCGCGTCATCGAGGACGAATGAGACGAAGTCGACCAGCCGCTCCTCCTCCGGTGAGCCCTGATAGGTCCCGGTTTCATAGGAATCCGTGGGCGTCATGTCGACGCCGCCGCCGGTCGTGACTAAAGAAAGGAAGTCCTGTTTGAAGATCACGCTCAGGACCAGCAAGATCAACATGCCGCCTAAGCCAATGCCTGCTCCTCTGGCGCCCCGCATGGGTCTACCGCGCCTGTCTTCTAGGTTCGAACTGCGGCCGCCTGGAGCCCAGCGCATCTTTTGCCCTCCCAACCCGACAAGCTCAGCATACAACCGGCGCTCGGTCGGGTTGCAAATATACGAAAATTGGGAGACGTACTGACTCCGGTACAGTTCCAGGGGCGACTTATCTGACAAAGCGTAATCCCGGCCCGCAGGAGTGGGCCGAAGAGCTCAATGTCGCCTACAGCCGTACGTCGATGCGGCCGGCAATAGTCCTCTGTGCGTCTTTCGCCGGTCTTGCTATCGTCCGCAGCCTAGCGAGGCGGGGAGTCCCCAATTGGATCTTGGATTCACGGTCTTGGGAGGTCGGCATGAACTCCCGTTGCGCCGCGCCGGTGTTGCTGGCCAATCCAGCCGTCAATCCTGAGGCCTGGGTGGCCTTCTTGCTTGAGGCGGGGTCGAACCTCGCATGCCGCCCGGCGATCTTCGTCTCTGGAGACGCCCACCTCGAACTGCTCTCCGCGGCCCGCGCAGAAGTCGGCAAATACTACGACTTCGTCATCGCAGCTGCGGCCACGCTCGATCTCTTGGCGGACAAGCGCTCGCAGTACCGATGGTTCCAAGAACAAGAAGTCGCCGTGCCGCAGACACTCATTCCCAGCAGCGTGGACGAGGCCGAGGAGTTCGCCGAGCGGATTGGTTTCCCTTGCCTGGCGAAGCCCGCCTTTTCCTATCGTTGGGCCGCGGCGTCGAAAAGCAAAGTGTTCCAAGTCCGTTCCCGTGAAGATGCCGCGCGGTACTACTCCCTCATGCAAGAGTGCAATGCGCACTTGATCCTGCAAGAGTACGTCGAAGGTGCTGATGACCAATTCCGCGGCGCGTTGACCTACATCGGCAGAACGGGCCGGACGCTTGCGGCGTTCACCAAGCAGAAGCTGCACCAGTTTCCCGAGCAGTTCGGCAATGGCAGCGTGCAGGTCTCGATCCGAGATACCGCTTTGCAGGAGCTCGCGGCCCGCATCTTCGAGAAGCTCGGCTACACCGGCTTTGGGAGTCTTGAGTTCAAGCTCGATGCGCGGGACGGGCGACCGAAGCTGATCGAGTTCAATCCGCGCACCGTTTCCGGGCTACAAATGGCCGTCGATAGCGGTTGTGATATGCCTTGGCTGGCATACCGCGATATCACCGGAATGGATCCCGCGCCGGTAACAGACTTTCGTGACGGGGTTCGCTTCGTCAACGTCGCTTGGGAGTTTCAACGCGTTCGGCAGGCCGCTTCTCGTTCGCCAATGAAGTGGCTCCGCTTCGCAGCGGACCTCACTCGCGCACGTTCGTTCGCGGAAATGAGCCTGCGTGACCCAGGGCCTGCTCTCTCACTGGCCAAGAGGGCGATGCATTGATCAAGAGCCGGATCCGGCTCTTGCGGCTTGAAATGACTACCGCTAAGCGGCGAGAATCTCAGGCTATGGCATCTTCACGTTTCGTGGCGGCCTTGGGTTTCGCGATCAGCCTGCTTTTTCTCGCGGGTTGTGCGTCTGAACCGCCGCCGGTCTCCGAGTCAGCGGAGACGCCTTTATACCTCTACCTGTTGGCGGGCCAGTCCAACATGGCCGGCCGGGGCGACGTCGAAGAGTTGGACCGCACGCCGGTTCCCAACGTTTTCGCGTTGGACTCCCATATGGTTTGGGGTCCGGCCAAGGAGCCTTTGCATTTTGACAAACCCGACATCGTCGGCGTCGGTCCTGGCTTTGCCTTCGGACGAGCCATGGCCCAAGCGCATCCGGGCGTCCGAATCGGCTTGATTCCCGGCGCTGTCGGCGGAAGCTCCATTCGCGCGTGGATCCCCAACGAGGTACACCCGCAAACCAACGCACGCCCCTGGGACGACGCCATCTCGCGCACGTTCCGCGTGCTGGCTCAACAGGGCGGGGAACTCAAGGGCATCATCTGGCATCAGGGGGAGGCCGACAGTAACGAATTCGCACCGCAGTACGAAGCTGCGCTCGTTGATCTTGTCGAGCGCTTCCGCCGTGAGTTTCAAGATCCCAATTTGCCCTTCGTAGCGGCCCCGCTCGCGGATTATTTTGTGGCCGACAATCCGGCCGCGGCCGAAATCAACGCCGCCACGTCCCGGTTGCCTGAACGTGTGCCGCGCACGGCTGTAATCAGCGCCGAAGGCATGACGCCCAAAGCCGACAACGTACACCTCGACACGGCCTCCGCTCGTGAGATCGGACGCCGCTATGCCGAGGCAATGCTCGCTCTCGAGAACAAGTAGGAAGACATGGATCCATTTGCAACACGACGCCTCGGCAAGACCGAATTCCAACTGCCTCTGTTTGGATACGGCGCTGCCCCTCTAGGCGACTTATTCACGCGCATCACCGATGATGATGCCGAAACCATGCTGGAGACAGCCTGGAACGCCGGCATCCGCTACTACGACACGGCTCCGCTCTACGGACGCGGCCAAAGCGAGCACCGGCTAGGCCGTTGCCTTTACACCAAGCCGCGCG
>CAZYOX010000118.1:0-11197 GCA_964649285.1 uncultured Bryobacterales bacterium
CGCCGAATCAGCAGAACGGACGGAGCCGTTTTATGCCCGGCTCAATCGGCAGACGCGCTTCGACGAAGACCACGATGCGGAGCAGACTGTCGAAGAAGAGGGGCATGAATTGTTATTCGTGCACCTGTTCAACTTGCGGCTGCACGAAGGCCTCGGAGCTGTCTACCGCCGCTTCCGGGTCGACATCAATGGCCTGGCGCTGTCGTTCGTAGTCGTCGTGGCGCTAATCGCCCTGGCTAAGGGCATTCTCTACCTGCCCTAACAGTGGGCCTTCCAGCGGCGTCAGTCGCCGGATTTCAGCGCAGCGTGGGTCGTCAGTTCAGGGCGATGCAAGCGTCGAATAACGTTGCCGGCGACCTCGGAGGCGAGTGACCCGGAAATCGACGCTCCTCCGCGCAACATCACGACGATCGTCAGTGTGCGGGCGCCCTCGCGCGCGAAAGAGGCGAACCAGCCGAGTCGCGTGCGCGACTGCCGCATGTTCAAGCTGCAAGTGCCGGTCTTGCCCCAAACCGGAGTTCCCGGCGTGCGGGCGCGTTTAGCCGTACCCACCCTCACGGCTTCGGCCATCCCCTTCTCAATCTCGGGCAGCCACGCGCCAATGGGAAGGAGCCTCTTCAGCCGGGGAGAGAGAGACTCCGCTTCGGCCGGTTCCTCCGGGTGCTGCAGGTAGTAAAGCGACCCGCCGTTGGCAATGGCCGAGACGAACGCAGCCAATTGAAGCGGGGTGACGAAAATCCCATCGCCAAAAGACGTCATGCGGCCAACGCCGTAATCGTGTTCGACGTCGGGAAAGCGGCCAACCTGTTCGCCGGGAATGTCCCAGCCTGCCTTCTCGCCAAACCCGAACCAACGAGCGTAGCGGCGGAAACGGCTAAATCCCAGGCGCTCCCCTAGCTCGTCGAAGAGCACGTTGTTCGATATGGCCAGCCCGTGAACCAGGGTCATAAACCACCCCCCGGGAAAGTAGATCTTTTCTTCCGGCTCGATCAAACCTTCGCTAAGCGCGGCGATGCCGGCGACGAGCTTGATCGTCGAACAGGGGATATAGCCGTCGGAAAGGGCCAGCTTCTGGTTGACCATCGCGAGGATTTGGCCGGTGTCGGCATCCGCGACGACAACCGAACCATTCAGCCGCCCCAGCGCCTCGACAGCCGCTTGCCGAATGACCGGATCTTCACCGCCGGCCCAATCGCCCGCCGGCGAATCGGCGTAAGGACCGATGGTGTAGCCGCGGCGCGCCGGCTCTGCTTGCGCGGCGCCGATCGCCAGGCATATGAGGACGGCTAGAATGGCTCGGGCCATGAAATCCCAACCATTCTAGGCGCATCAGCCCCGTCAAGTGAATAGACTAGGGGCGCTTAGTTGGATGGTTAAGAAAAATTTCGTAAGCGGCGCCCCGGCCGGCAGCCACGTTACGGGAACTTTCTCGTCGTTGCCGGCGTCTACCTTGGCGATGGATGCTGTTTGGCGGCGATTTGCTGAGAGATTGACAGGCTGATAGGCTAAAGGCAGTTCGGCTTACGCTGATGCATATCTTCGACTCGCTATTGGCGCATCAAGGCATCGAAGACCCGGAAGCGGGTTTGACGAGACGCTTGAAGTGCAGAGATCCGAAGGCCTACGCCGAGCTAGTCGAGAAGTACGAAAAGCCGGTTTACGGCTTTGTCTACAGGCTCTTGGATTGCCGTGACGATGCTCCTGACGTAACGCAAGAGGTCTTCGTCAAAGTGTTCCGTAACATAGACGACTTCCGAGGCGACAGCACGCTGAAGACCTGGATCTATCGGATCGCTGTTCACGAAGCGTCCAATCGGCGGCGATGGTTCAACCGCCATTGCCGGCCTGAAGTCTCGATCGAGGCCAGTGAAGAGGAACGGGGCTCAGCTTGGGAGTGGCTCCGGGATTCGCGTGAAGACCCGTTCGAACAATTGCAGCATGTCGAACGGCTGGATTTGGTCGAAGAGGCATTACGGGACATTGACGAGAGACTGCGAGCAGCAGTCGTCCTGAGAGATTTGGAGGGTTTGAGTTACAACGAGATCGCCGCGTCGCTTGAGGTCTCCCTGGGTACCGTGAAGTCAAGGATCCTCCGCGGACGAGAAGCGTTGAGAATCGCGTTGCAGCGGCGTCTGGCCGGCGCTTTGAGCGGCGTCCGGTTACAGACGACGACGGAGTAAAAGTATGCGCTGCTCCTGGATACAACAACAATTGTCCGCCTACACGGAAGGAGATTTGGCTCGTCTGCCGCGCCTCATAACGCGGCTGCATCTGCAGGTTTGTCCGTCCTGCCTACGGGACGCGGAAACCATGGAAGCGGCGAGATCGCCGCTGAGACTCTTGCGCAGTCCCGAGCCGCCGGCTACGTTGGGCACGCAGCTGCGGGCGGCGATTTCGGTCGAACTTGCTCGAGGTAATCCGTGGCAATGGCGCATGGCGCGATTGAAGGCAGCTTTCCGAGACAGCCGTCCCCTAGCGATTCGCACCGTCAGCGGATCCCTGGCGGCAGCGCTGCTGTTCGGAATGATTATGCCTGCCTTGTGGACCTTGCCTGTGGAGGCCAACGATGATGTTCCTCTCACCTTTTTTACGAAGGGGTCGGTGAGCAGTCCGACGCTTGAGCTGAAGGATTTTTCATTCAGCGAAGACACGGACGTGTTGGTTTACATAGACACGCGCGGCAAGATGTATGACTTCCAGTTACCGGAAGATCAACGTCAGAATGTCAAGCTGAGAGCGGAGATCGCGCAGTCTCTCTTGCTGGCCGAATTCGAACCAGCGACCTTCTTTGGCCAACCGGTGTTGGGACGCGTGGTCATCACGTTCACGACCGTGAAGGGCTGAGTGGCTTCCGGCAGGAAGTCCGGTCCGCACCGCGGTCCCCGTCCGCGGCTAGGTCAACACTTTCTTCACGACCGCACAGTTCTGGACCGTATCGTCTCCGCGCTCGCATTCCGCGAGAACCAACTCGCCGTCGAAATCGGGCCCGGCCAAGGCGCGCTGACGCGGCGACTGTTGGCAGCTGGGGCGCGCGTCCGAGCCGTGGAGTTGGATTCCGGCCTAGCGGATGGGCTCCGCCGGGAGTTTGCCGGCGAATCCCGTTTCGAGCTGATCGAGAAGGACGTATTAGAGGTCGATTTGGCCGCGCTCGCGCAAGGAGAGCGAGCCGTTTTGGCCGGTAACCTGCCCTACTACATCACCTCGCCAATCATCCGGCGAGTGTTAACGGCCGGCCGCAGCTATGAGAGAGCGGTGTTTCTCATCCAGTTGGAGACAGCCCAACGGATCGCCGCTCGCAAAGGCTCGCGGGACTATGCTTACTTGAGCGCACTAGCCCGAATGCAGTCCGAGCCGGAGATTTTGTTTCAGGTCCCGCCCGTCGCCTTCCGCCCGCCGCCTCATGTGCAGTCGGCGGTCATCCGCCTGACCAGCCGGGGCAACGAGGACCCGGATCCGGAGTTCGTGAGGTTCTTGGAGGCGGCCTTCCGGCGCCCGCGCAAGACGCTGCTCAACAACCTGTGCGGCCTTTACGAGAAAGCGGCGGTTACCCTAGAGCCCGAAGCGGGTCTGCGGGCCCAGCAATTGGATGTCGAGGAGTTGCGCGAGCTCTGGAAACGCCTAGAGCAGCGAGTCCCATCCAGCTAATTCGAGCGCCTTGACGAGCGAAGAAATCTTCTGAGCCTCGGCGCGGGGACAGATCAACAACGCGTCGGGCGTATCGACAACAACAAGATCGTGAACGCCGACCAAAGCTACGAACTTGCCAGCCGCATCCACGTAGTTGCCGGTGGCCTCGAGAGCTTCGATCGGGGAATGAGCCACGTTGCCGGCGACATTCTTGACGCCTAGTTCGTACGCCGCCTGCCAACTGCCGATGTCGTTCCAACCAAAATCCTTGCAGGCGAAACCGACGATGTTGGCGGCGTGCTCAAGAACTCCGTAGTCAATGGAAACGTTGTCGCACTGCGGGTAGGCGCGAAGCAGCTTGGACTGGAATACTCGGGAGCGGGAGTTGGGCAGAGTCGACAACGCGGCGGCCGTGTTGGGCAGCAGCCTCTGGATCGCCCGGTCGATGGTCTGAGCCTTCCAGACAAACATCCCGCTATTCCAAAAGAAGCGGCCCGCCTTGACGAAGCGAGCCGCCGTCGCCTTGTCTGGCTTCTCGCGAAAGCGCTTAACCGGAACCGCGGAGACGCCGCCTAGCTTGGTCCCCTGTGGGAATTCGATGTAGCCATAGCCCGTCTCAGCCCAGCGGGGCTCTAGACCGAGCACGACGAGCGCATCGTCTTGCGCGGCGCGCGCGGCGCGCGACAGGACCTGTAAGAAGGGTTTCGGTTTCGCGATCAGGTGATCGGAAGGAAACACGCCCATGACCGCCGAAGGATCTTGCTGCAGGATCAAGCGTGCGGCCAGCGCAATGGCCGGCGCCGTGTTGCGTTGCACCGGCTCGGCGATCACTTGATGGCGCGGAACGTCCGGCAGCTGGCGACGGATCGCCGCGGCCAAGATGTCGTTGGTGAGGACCCAGATGCGTTCCGGCGGAACCAGCGGCGCCAGACGGGCTACCGTTTCCTGCAATAGCGACGTGCTGCCGTGGAAAGGCAACAGTTGTTTCGGCGTCGTCTTGCGGCTGCGTGGCCAGAAACGCGTGCCTCGACCGCCGGCGAGGATGACCGCATGGAAAGCCGGCTTGCTCATCGCTCCAGTTCGTAGGGATGAATCAAATGGAACGTGCGCGCCCAGCGCGTCTTCGAGAAGAAGTTGAACATCAGATCGCGCAAGTGCGCCGGAGAAATCCCCGAAAACTGCTCGGTCGGCGCGTCGTATGACCAATAGATGATCAGCGGCTTGCCGATGATGTTCTCTCGCGGCACGAAACCCCAATAACGGCTGTCGAGCGAGTGGTCGCGGTTGTCGCCCATGGCGAAGTAGGAATCTTCGGGCACAACGACATCCCCGCCGGAGACGTTACGCTCCAGCATCTCGATGGCCTGCGGATAGACTTGGCCGTTGGGCGGCGATGGAAAGTTGTCGCGATAGTACTCGATGTAGTCGGATTTGTGGATCACGTACGGCTCTTCGACCTGCTTTCCGTTAATCCAAACCTGTTTGTTGACTATGTGAATTCTGTCGCCCGGTACGCCGATGACGCGTTTAACGAAAGTCTGAGACAGATCGACGGGATAGCGAAATACAATGATGTCGCCGCGTTGCACCTCCAGGTACGGGAGCAACCGGGCGGCCACCGGATCAGAGGGCGCGTAGGCCATCTTGTCGACCAATAAATGGTCGCCGATGAGCAGCGATTCTTCCATCGAGCCGGTCGGGATAACGAATGCCTGAACGAGGGTGGTGGTGCCGAACAGCAACAATAGGATCGTCACGGTCCATTCGGCGATAACGCCACGAGCAGCCGATTCCTCTTTCTTCGGGACGGTTTCCTTCTGTGCTGTCTCCGGGGTCTGCTGTTCTACGGGCACGTTTGTAGTTTAGCTCTTCAGGCTTCGGCCGAACCGCTCAGCGTTGAGTGACTTCCGAATAGATTTCCAGCACCCGTCTTGCGGATCGATCCCAACTGAACGCCTTCACGCGCCGTTTGCCGCGTTCCCGCAGCAAGGCGCGATGGTCCTCTTCCACGAGAACTCGCCGCAGTCCTTTGGCGATATCGAACACGTTCTCCGGGTTAACCAGTTCAGCGGCGTCTCCGACGGCTTCAGGCAAGGAGGAGACGTTGGAGGTGACGACAGGAGTCCCGTGCGCCATCGCCTCCAGAGGCGGCATGCCGAACCCCTCATAGAGCGATGGAAAAACGAAGGCTTCGGCCGAAGCGTAAAAGACTCGCAGGGTCTCGACCGGCACGAAGCCCAGGAAGCGGACGCTGTCTTGCACGCGGGTGCGCAGCACGGCATGCCGGACCTCGGGGAGAGCGCCGATATCGTCGCCGATGATGATCAACTTGACGCTGTGGAGCTTCCAATGATTCTCCAACTGCGCTTTCACCACGGCAAAGGCGTCGATAAGGCGAGGCAAGTTCTTGTGTACCTGGATGCGGCCCGCATAAAGGATGAACGGATCGGCGACGGAGTAGCGTTCCAGCGTACGCCGGCGCTCTCCATCGGTCACGGGCTGGGCTACTTGATCGTCGACGGAATCATAGACGACCTCGACGTTATTTTCCGGCAGGCCCAGTCGCTTTACTGCGTCCTGCTTGGTGGCGTTCGACACGGTAATGACTCGGGCGGCCCGCTTGAGCCCAAGACGGACTGCGGAGATGGACAAATCCCGTTTGAACTTGGACTCCTCCCCAGAGGGAAACAGGATGTTGTTGAGATCGTGAAGCGTGGCCACGTAGGGGCGCGGCGCCGACAACGGGACCCAGCGGTGCGGCACGTGCAGCGTATCAAGGCCTAGCCGCCGGAGAGCGAGACAGTAGCCGAGGTGACTTCTCGGCGCGTCGTAACGCCGGTCATAGGTCTCGAAGCCGAAATTCGCGGGCAATTCGCCCATGTGCTGCAGATGTTCGGGTCGCCCAATCAGCACGAATTCATGGTCGGAACCGAGGCGCGCCAAGGAGCGCACCAAGTTCTTGGTGTAGGTGCCGACGCCGAATCCGCCAGCGCGGCGGATATCGATTCCGATTTTCATTGCGAAAGGCTATGCCGTTCATGACCAAGTCAACCACAACCCGCGGTTCGGACAACCGGCCAACTACAACGTCTGGGCCAATCTTACCATGCTAGAATCAACGGTTTACGGTCACCTGACCCTACACCTGGACAGTTACTTTCACCCCTTATGCGTTGGAGCCGTCTGTTTATCCCGACTCTGCGCGACGCACCGGCCGAAGCTGAAGTCATCAGCCACAAGCTCTTGCTGCGCGCCGGTTACGTCCGCCAGTTATCCGCTGGGTTCTACTGTTACCTGTATCTGGCGAAACGTTCGCTGAACAAGATCGAACGAATCATCCGCGAAGAGATGGACGGCATCGGAGCGCAAGAGTTCTTTACGCCGGAAGTGCATCCCGCCGAGCTTTGGCAGGAAAGCGGCCGCTGGGACTCGATCGGCGACGATATGTTCCGCCTGCAAGACCGCTGGGGCCGCGATCTCTGTCTAGGAATGACCGAAGAAGAGGTCATGACCTGGCTGGCGAAAGGGGAATTGCGTTCCTACAAGCAATTGCCGCAGATCTGGTACCAGATCCAGGCGAAGTTCCGCGACGAACCGCGCCCCAAAGCCGGCCTGATGCGCGTCAGGCGCTTCACCATGAAGGATTCGTACTCCTTCGACCTAGATGCTTCGGGACTCGATGAGAGCTACCAGAAGCACTACGACGCCTATTGCCGCATCTTCACCCGTTGCGGTCTGGACTATCTTCCTATCCAGGCGCATTCAGGCGCCATGGGCGGTAGCGAATCGCACGAATTCGTAGCTCCTTCCGAAGCGGGCGAGGACTGGGTCGTCGAGTGCGCCGATTCCGGTTACGCGGCCAATATCGAGAAGGCCATGGCACGGCCCAAGCCGGCGGCGGCGGACGCGCCAGGCGAGGACCCGCCCGAGGAGTTCGACACGCCGGGCAAGAAGACGGTTCAAGAGGTCGCCGAGTTCGACGGGTCGCCGACGACGTCGCACATCAAGACCTTGGTGATGGTGGCCGACGGCCAACCGGTCCTGGTGCTGCTGCGCGGCGATCACTCGCTGAACGAGGCGAAACTCGAAGGCATCCTCCAGGCCCGGGAACTGCGCCCGGCGCATGCGGAAGAGCTAGGCGACTGGCTTGGCGCCGGCGCCGGTTCGTTGGGGCCTGTCGGCGCCGGACCAAAGTTCAGGATCCTGGCCGATTCGGCGCTGGAAGGACGCAAGAATTTAATCTGCGGCGCTAACAAAGACGGCAAGCATCTGCGCAACGTCACCCCAGGCCGCGACTTCCAGGCGGAATTCGTGGACGTCAGGCTGGTCGAGGATGGCGATATTGACATCCAATCGGGTGCGCCCGTCAGGCTGCGCAAATGCATCGAGATCGGTCACATCTTCAAGCTGGGTTATCGTTACTCGGAGTCAATGCATCTGCGTGTATTGGACGTCAACGGCAAAGAAGTCGCCCCGATCATGGGCTCTTACGGGATTGGCCTAGAGCGCATCCTTACGGCGGCGATCGAGCAGAATCACGACGACGGAGGCATGGCTCTGCCTGCTTCCATCGCGCCCTTCGAGGTCGTGGTCACTCCGGTGAATTTGAAAGACGAACAGCAAGCCGAAGCCGCCGAACGCCTCTACGCGGATCTGCGATCTGCGGGAATTGATGTCTTGTTCGACGATCGAGCCGAAAGAGCGGGCGTCAAATTCAAGGACGCGGATCTGATCGGAGTCCCCTATCGCGTGGTGGCGGGCAAGGGGATCGTCGACGGAAATGTGGAGTTTGTCGACCGCACAAACGGCCAGGCCTCGGATGTTAGACTTGAGGATGTCGTCAGTCTGCTTGCGGAAAGGCTAGGTCTAGACAGGACTTAGCTGGATTGCAGCGCCCAGAAGACCGTCCTCTAATGACGACATGAGACCGGACCATGGGTAATCGCAGGTCAAAACCATACGGTAATTTAGGTTCGTCGTTTTCATCCGCCGTCCAACTGGCAAACAGGCCGGTGGTGAAAGTCGTTTTGGCGGTAGCGCTGCTGGCTGGCGTGAGTGCAGTTGCGGTCTTCGCACACTTCTGGTGGAAGTACGCCAAAGTCGTGGACGCGCGGCTCGCGGCCGGACCATTCAACCGGGCTTCCAAGGTACTCTCCGCGCCCGAGCCGATTTTCGTCGAGGACAAGGAATCGATCGAGCAGTTGCTGGCGCGCCTGCGGGAGGCCGGCTACTCGGACTCCCGTCATAACCCGATCGGCAGCTTCCAAGTGAAAGACAATGCCGTCGAGGTATACCCGGGACCGCTCTCCTATTTTGCCCAGGAACCGGCGGTCATTTACTTCGAAAAAGGCGTCGTCAGCCGCATTGTTTCGTTGAACGACAATACTCCGCAGACGGCCTATGAGTTGGAGCCGGTGCTGGTCACGCACCTGTTCGACGACGAACGCTCGAAGCGCAGAATCTTCAGGTTCGAAGACTATCCCGCCGTACTCGTGGACGCCGTATTGGCGATTGAAGATCACCGGTTTTTCTCGCATTGGGGCGTTGATCCGATTCGCCTCACCAAAGCGGCGTTCGACGGCGTGATATCGGGCGAGCAGCCCCGCGGCACCTCGACCCTGACGCAACAACTAGCGCGCAATTTTTTTCTGACTCCCGAGCAAACGTACGGACGCAAGGCCGCAGAAGCGCTGATCGCCCTCCAGTTGGAACTGCGCCTGACGAAACAACAGATTTTTGAGTACTACTCGAACCAGATCTTCATGGGCCGCTCGGGCAGTTTCAACGTGATGGGTATGGGCGAGGCCGCTCGCGCCTACTTCAACAAAGACGTTCGAGACATCAACCTTCCCGAAGCGGCTCTCCTCGCCGGACTTCCGCAGGGCCCCAGCTACCTGAATCCTTATCGTCACCCGGAAAGGGCGCTCAATCGGCGCAATCAGGTACTGCGGGCCATGCTAGAGCACGGCTTTATCACCGAAGAGCAGTTCGGGGAAGCCGATGCGGCGGAGTTGAAACTCGCCGAGGGCCACATCGAGTCAACCGAAGCTCCCTACTACGTCGATCTGGTCAACGCGCATCTGCAAGAGCACTTTGCGACCGAAGAGCTCATCACCCAGGACTACTTGGTCTACACCACGTTGGATCGCGCCCTGCAGGAGGCCGCCGTTGAGGCCGTCCGGGTGGGCATGGAAGAAGTCGATAAGCTGATCGCCGCCCAGCGGCGATGGGGCGGCAAGGAGCCTCCTAGGGCCCAGGCCGCCTTGGTCGCGCTCGATCCGGCCACGGGCGAAGTTAAAGCGATCGTCGGCGGCAGGAGCTACGGGCAGAGCCAGCTCAACCGCGTCCTGGCGAAGCGACAGCCGGGCTCCGTATTCAAGCCGTTTGTTTACGCAGCAGCCATCGATACAGCGTTGGACGAAGAACGCATGCAGATGGCTGAGCTGCACCCGGAGCTGTACGAGGATGCCAAGGATGCGCCGCCCTTGTACACCCCGGGCCAGGTCTTCACCGCGGCAAGCGAGGTCGACGACGTCCCCACCACGTTCTGGTTCGACGATAAGCCCTATGAGCCGGCCAACCACGGCAATTCGATTTACGGCTTGGTCAGCTTCCGAGAAGCGCTCCGCAAGTCCATCAACATCTCAACCGTGAAGGTCGCCGAGATGGTGGGCTATGACCGCGTGGCCGATCTGGCGATCCGCGCTAACCTCGGCGACGGAATTCAGCCGACCCCGGCATTGGCGCTCGGTTCTTACGAAGTGACGCCCCTCCAAGTTGCCGGCGCGTACACCGCGTTCGTCAACGGCGGCGTGATGAAGCGCCCTTATTTCGTGCGCGAAGTCCGCGACCCGGAGGGCAGAGTCCTGCATCGTCAAGAGCCTGAGGATGTTCCGGTCATGGACCCTCGTGTCGCCTACATCGTGACGAACATGCTGGAGGACGTGCTCAATCGGGGCACCGGAGTGCGGGCGCGTTTCACTCACAACTTTACGGAGCCTGCCGCAGGCAAGACCGGCACGGACGATGACGGCTGGTTCGCCGGCTTCACCAACAACCTATTGTGCGTCGTCTGGGTAGGATTCGACGACAACACTGACATCAGCCTGGAGGGCGCTCACTCAGCGTTGCCGATTTGGGCCGAGTTCATGAAGGCCGCTCATGCCCTTAGGGCCTATAGGAACCCCGGAGAGTTCGAGGTCCCGGAAGGCGTGGTGACCGCCGAACTGGATCCCGATACCGGAGAGCTGGCAACCTACGCGTGTCCGCGGCGTGAGAAAGAGGTCTTTATCGCCGGCTCTCAGCCAACGACTTTCTGCCGCTTCCACGGCAGCGGCGGCCAACTTGCCTTAGCAACCAATGTCGCTGGTTGGGATAGCGGCAGCGACGAGGCCGCAAGCGCCGAAGAACCCGTTCAAGAGGCGGGCCCGAGAAGCGCTGAATCCGCTGCCGCATCTGGTCAGAAGCCCTCGCCGTGCCAGGCCTGGGCCAGCGCGAGGCACCGCATCACGTGCCCCGATCCGACCTCCGGCCCGGCATCGGCGCGTACCAGAAGCAACTCTCCCGTCAT
>CAZYOX010000119.1:0-11154 GCA_964649285.1 uncultured Bryobacterales bacterium
TGGAGGAGCAGGTATGAGTAGACGAACTCATAGCCGGTTACGCCGCGCGGGAAGGAATCGAACTGGGTGCAGTAGCCCACCTTCCGAAACAATGCCTCGCGATTCCCATGCCGCATCCCGAGCACCTCCACCGATCCGCGAGTCGGGAGAATCAACCCGGTCATCAGGTTCATCAGGGTCGTCTTGCCGGAGCCGTTCGGCCCCACCAGGCTGGTGATGCCGGGCGGGATGCGCAATGTGACGCGGTTGACGCCCAAGACCTCGCCATAGAACTTAGAGACGCTGTCAAGAATGATCTCGGCGGGCCTCATCTGACGACCTCCACGGGCCGCAGCTTGCGCCCCAGAATGAGGAGCAGGCCTAAAGCCATAGAGGCCATCGTGAAGAAGCACAACCAAGCATTAGGCCCCGGCAGAGGTTCGTCGCCGAGCATCGCTCGCCAGATCTGAATAGAGGCTCGAGTGGGATTGAAGACCATAGGCCAGTCCGCTGCGAGGATCATGCCGGCAATTTCAGAAGCCCCTGCGAGGACAAAGAATACGCCGAGGATCAGCCCGCCGCTAACTACCCTCCAACGGACGTAGGCGGAGCTGGTCAAGGCCACTAGGCTGACGAAAATCATCCACATCGCGAACCCGGCGAAGATTCCGAGCCCAAGAGTCCAGTTCTCGGCTGTCCAACTCCATCCAGCCATGCTCGCCTGCATGAGAAACAGCACGACTCCAGGAATCCAGGTGACGGGTGAAAGGACTCCCGCCAGGGCCAGCATTCTCGACACGACATACTCGGTGCGCGAGAAGGGCCGGCCGAAGTAGAGCGACAGAGCGCCATTCGAGAGATCGGGAGCGACCAAGTTCGGCCCGGCGAACGTGGCCAGCAATACGGCGAATATCGCTTGCGTCGTCATGAAGAGAACGAAGAACGCGCCGTCGATCTGCAAGAACTCACTGAAGTCGCTGTCGAGACCGAACAAGAGCTCACGGTGGTTGGCCAGATAAATGAACGCCAGGCAGGCCAGGGGCCAGAACAAGGCGACCATGAAAATGGCCATGACCTTGCGGTCACTCATCAGCTCGGACCATGCGAAGCGCGGCAGCACGAGCAGACGCGCCCAGCGGCCGGTGAGAGGGCCGTCGTAGCGTTTGTATCCGCGCTTATGAACGGCCATCGACGCCAACCTCCTCGGGGATTTGGGATTCGTCGCCGGGAGTGTGTTGAATGTGTCCCACGGCTTTCAAGAAGATCTCTTCGAGCGTGTCGCGGCGGTGCGTGAGGCGATGCACGTCGAGATTCTGGCGGGCCGTGACCTTCCAAATGACGTCGAGCCCCATAGCAGGAGGAAGGACGATGCGCCAGCGCCCGGCGCCTTCCGTGACTCCCTCGGCGCCTTGTTCGCGCAACTCGGCGGAGAGGCCGCTGTCATCGCCGGAGACTTCGAGTTCGACGAAGCGGCGGTTGGCTCGGCGCTCTTCCTCCAGGTTGGCGTGGTGGACGATGCAGCCCTCCTTGAGAATAACGACCTCGTCGCAAACTTCTTCGACGTCGCGTAACAGGTGAGAGCAGATCAGAACGTTCATGCCGTGCTGATCTTTCATCTCGCGTACAAGGCGCAACATGCGAGCGCGGGCCGATTGATCGAGTCCATTGGTAGGCTCGTCGAGGATGACGAGCTCGGGGCCGTGCATAACGGCCTGGGCCAGCTTAGCCATCTGCTTCATGCCCAGCGAGTAGGAACCCAGGGGGCGATAGCGCGCCTCGCCGAGGCCGACGTGGAAGAGCACTTCGTGCGCTTTCTCCAGAGCGGCTCGCTCGGGCAGGCCGGAGAGTTCTCCCATGACGCACAGGAAGCGGACGGCGGTCATCCCGGCGATGAAGGCATCGTTTTCTGGCATGTAGCCAAGACGGGTCTTTACCTCGTGAGACTGGCTGCCGCAGTCGAAGCCCAGAATACGCGCAGAGCCCGAGGAGACCTTGTGAAACCCAAGCAGCGTGCGAATCAGAGTGGACTTGCCTGCGCCGTTGGGTCCGAGTAGACCAATAGCTTTGCCGGTGCCGGATATGCCGAGACGGCAGGAGATCTGTTGAAGGATCTCCCGCCGTCCTAGCTTGACGCTAAGGTCTTGCAGTTCAATGACTGGACTCATGCAATCAGGGCTGCGCAGTATCGGATTCTTGCGGAATGCCTCTCACGAGAGCCGCATCCAGAAGTACGCCGGTAAGACGACTACGACTTGCGGCATGAATTCGTTCCGCTTCTCCGTCAAATATGACGAGCAAGGGCTCCCGGCTGTTGAGCAGACCATCCAGAGCGGGGCTGTCCACCAGCGAGGCCATCTCGGCGACCACTCCATTGGTATTGAACCAGAAGAATCCGGAATGGTGTAGACCCGAGGTAGGCGGGAACCGTTGCTGGAAGGCGGCGGTGCGAACAAGCGGAGATCCCGCCTCGCGGATGGAGATGGCGCGAGCCGCCAGAGCGCGGTCCATGGCAGCGACCAAGTAGCCCCGATCATAGGTCCAGTGCAGAACCTGGCCGCCGTCGGCGGAGGTGATAGAGCGCCAGGAGACGCCGTTGACGGTCTCGTTGGCATAAGTCAGCAGCGAGCCTGGTTCCTCGGACTGTTGCTGTTCAGAGTTGTAGGCGTCAACCAGGCGGCGGACCGCTTCGTCAAGGGCGCCGGGATTGACGACTTCGACGGCGACGAGCCAGCCGGAGACGGGCGCCGCGGGGCGCTCTAGGGCAAAGGTGAGATCGGTTCCGAGCGAGGCGGCGATATCGAGGCCGACGCTAACGCCGGTCTCGGCTTCGAACTCCGCTAGCTTGGCGGCCGCTTCGCTTTCCTCGCCTAGTTGCTCAAGGATCTCGTCAAAGGCTTGGCGCGGATCGCGAACAGATGCAGAGAAGGCGCTGACGGCGTCGCTCGATACATACTCGGCAGAACCGGCAGGACCGGGCGTCGCCAGCCAGGAGGCTATGCCTGTGCGTCCGCCGTTGAAGGAGATCGTGGCGTCATTGCCTGCGGAGTTTTGTTCGAAGAACAGGTAACTCATGGCGTCGACGCCCAGGATCGTTGCTTCCTCGTGCTCGTCGCGCTCCGGCGCCACGGCTTTGACGTCCACCGCCGTAAGCCAACTGATGCCGTGTTCGTATCGCAGAGCGATCTCTTGGGCGAAAGGCGAAGATGCGCCGCTGCCGAGCGAGGCGCTCAATATAGCCAAATGTTCGTCGTTGTCGGAGACCAACAACAACCCGTCGACAACCTCGAACGAGGCGTCGTGGCCAGCGGCGAGTTGTTCGATGGCCGCCTGCAACTCGTCCTCGCGGCCCTCTTGCACTTCGGCAAGCATCAAGGGTCCGCCTGGATCGGCGGCGTAAAGGTACACCACCTCGTCGCCGAGCAGCGGGGCGATCTGTTGGATTCTGTCGATGGTCTCGCGCAGGTCGCGAAGGTCTTCAGAAGCCCACCATTCCCGAAGGGCTTCATTCTCGGCGGAGCGTTGGTCTATTAAGTCCAGAGCTTGCTCGATGGTTCCCTGAAGGTTGGGGAAAGCAACGTAGATCTGCGTACGGGCGGGCAGGTGCGCCAGCAGCCGGGGCTCGGTTCGAAGAGCCGGCCCTGGCGCAGCGGCGAGTTCACGCTCAATCCCCATGATCTCCGCAAGCACGCTGAAATACTTCTCCGCGTCTTCGCTCCAGGCAATGGCCTGCTGCATGGAGACAGAGCCAAGCGCTGCGGTCGAAGCGGCTTGCTGTCCTGGGGTCAGAGTGGTCGACGTGCCCGGTTGAGTCACTTCGACGGCGCCTTCGACCACAGATACCAGCGAACCGGCGGTGGCGCTAGAGACGGCGAAGACGGTGCCTTTGACGGAGGCGACCGAGTCCCAGGTGACGACGCGGAGACGGCCGCGACGTTGTTTGGCCGCCTCCATCAGGACGTCGCCGTAGTCAAGCCGCACGGTTTGACCGCTCCAGGCGGCGTGGACGGAGAGCTTCGTGCGTTGGTTGACTTCGAGACGCGAGCCGTCGGCAAGTTCAAGAACCGCGTGCGCGCCGGCGGCAGTGCGCAGGACATCGTCTTCGAAGAGCTCGGCTCCAGGAACTAGGTTGCCCGCTGGGAGCTGATAGACGTCGCCCGAGACGGAGACGACGGTGGCTCGCGGACCTGGCGCGGCCAGAGCCCTATCGATGGGGTCGCGCCCTAGGTAGAGCGCTGCAATGAAAACGCCTGCGGCCATAGCCCAGCGGACCCACCGGGGGCTCACCGCAGTCGCCGCCGGCGCTACAGGCTGAGGTCTATAGCCTCGCGCATCGGCGAGGGCCCGCCGGCAATCGGCGCAGCGCCCGAGGTGGTCTTCCAAGAGCAGGCGCCGCGAAGCAGGAAGTTGCTGGCCGAGGTAAGCCTTCAGATCGGCACGGAAGCTTTCGCAAAGGCTTCCCACTTCCGAGGCCTCCAGGCGCCGACGCACGCGCGCCTTGGCCGCGGCGACTTCTTCGGCGGAAGGATTCTCTTCGCGCATTTCGTTCAACAACTGGTCAAATTGTTCGTCATTCATGGCGTCTTGGCTCCTTACCTGCTGAGATGTTTCCTTAAGGCCGCGCGTATGCGGAAGAGCCGGCTGGCGACGGTTCCGTGTTCCATGTCAAACATCGCGGCAAGCTCGTCGTAGGAATAACCTTCGAGATAGCAGAGGACGAACAGTTCGGCGTCGGCGGGGGCGATGCGGGCCAGCGCGCGGCGTAGAGCTTCCTTGAGCAGCGGCGGGCCTTGTTGGGCCGATCGGTCATAGCGGCCCCCGGTTTCGAGCGACGCGGCTTGCGTGTCGGGCCGGGCGGCGCGTTGGCGCAACAAGTCGATGGAAGTGTTGGTTGCGGCGCGGCGCAGATAGGCCGCAGGTGACTTCTCTCCATCGATGACGATGCGGTTGTTGAATAAGCGCAGGAAAACGTTCTGCAAAACGTCTTCTGCGTCCGCCGTATTGCCTGTGACGCGTAGCGCCGTGCGGTACACGGTTTCGGAGTACGTCTCGTATAGATCGTCGAACTCCGGCACGGATCTCACGGCAATCAGTTCATCCGCCCTGGCCAACCCAGCTGGTCCCATTCTGCCCGTCCTCTGGCACGTATACGGGGGTCGGGCAAGAAAAATTCATTTACCGGGCAAGATTTTCCCAGACAGGGGAGGCGGACGGGCGTGTTAGCGCTCGCTCGTAGGATTGTAGGTTCGAGTCCTACTTGGAGAGACCTGAGGCGTCACGGTCAGGCTCGAGCGACCTCGGAACTCTTACGACAAACTCCGTGCCGGCGTGGCTGTCGTCGACCAACTCGATGGAGCCTCCGTGCGCCTGGACGATGCCGTAGCAGATGGCGAGGCCGAGTCCCGAGCCCTGGCCTACCGGCTTGGTCGTGAAGAAGGGCTCGAAGATGCGGTCGCGGATTTCTTCCGGAATTCCGAACCCTGTATCGTGAACGGAGAACTCGAAGCAGCCGTCGCGCTCCGCGGTACACACAGTAATCGTCCCAGCGCCTTCGATGGCCTCAACGGCATTGGCGACCAGATTCGAGAACACCTGATTCAATTCGCCGGCGAAGCAGGTGAGTGCGTCCCGCGCCTGATAGCGTCTGACTACTTCGATGCGGCCTTCCATGCGGTGCTGGAAGAAGACCAAGACCGAATCAATGCTTTCGTGAATGTTGACCGTCTTGCGGCCGCCTTCGTCGAGCCGCGAGAACGTGCGTAGTTTCATCACGAGGTTAGCGATGCGTTCGACGCCAACGCGAGTGTCGTCCATGCGAACGAGCGCTTTCTCAAGGCGGGACCGCGCGTCGGAGCGCGTACGGTCGGCTGTCGGCTCGGCGAGCCAGTCTAAGGTCCGTTGAAGGACATGGATATTGCTGGCTACGAAGGTCAGAGGGTTATTGATCTCATGGGCGATACCGGCCACGAGTTGCCCGAGCGAAGCCATCTTTTCCGAGTGCACAAGCTGAGCATGTGTCTGCTTGAGCTTGCGGTTCGTGGCGACGAGTTCCTCCGCCAAGTGGGTCCGTTCCCGGACCTCTTCGGCCAGTGATGCATTTTGGGCCTTGAGTTGTTGATGCAGGAGGCGCGTCTGCAACAGATTCCTCACGCGCAAGTGGACTTCGGCGCGGTTCAGCGGTTTCGTCAGGAAGTCCTTAGCGCCTTGCGAGAGCGCCTTCTCCTTGGCCGCTGATGAAGCGTCTCCTGTCAGCACCAACACCGGGAGGTAGTCGTTAGCATCGCCCAATCCCGTGAGTTGCTCCAACACGGCCAGCCCGTCCATATGGGGCATGTGCAAGTCGAGCAAGATCAGATCGGGTTGGAACTCCACGGCTGTAGCGAAGGCCTCACGGGAGTCCGCCAAACAACGAACTCTCTCCCAACCGCCTAGTTGGAGCACCATTTCGAGCGATTGCAGGTTAGCCTCCTGGTCGTCGATGACCAGGATGCGAGCTTCGGCCTGGTTCAGGCGGCCCGTCATGGTGCTGATGTCGCTTCCTCCTCCCGGCGGTCGCACTTCTCGAACAATCGGCGTTTTGGCGCCGATTCCTTACGCAGGTGCGCCCGTGCAGATTGAGACTAACGGCCAACGGCGGAGTGTCCGATGAGTGAAGTTGTCCGGTCTCGGGCTCATCGGCCGCGGACCGTCTTTTCTGCAGGGATTCGTCCGCGGAGGTTGGCATGAAGCTTTGGTTGGCGCTTGCGGTGATGGCTACGGGAGTCGCGGCCGCTCAGACCAGCGGCGGGTCGTTTCGCGGCAACGTGCGCGATTCTTCTGGGGCTTTCATACCCGGCGCGCGGATCGTGATTCGGGCGCTCGAGAGCGGAGTCGAGACGGCCACCGAATCGAACGACGAAGGGCTGTGGGTCTCTCCAGCGTTGATCCCGGCCTCCTACGTGCTGACGGCGAGCAAGAAGGATTTTCAGACCGGCGAGTTCGGTCCGGTGACACTACGCGTCAATCAAGCGGTTCGTGTGGACTTTGAGCTACGCGTTGGGGAGACGCTTGAGACGGTCGTTGTCGAAGCCTCGGGCACACAGTTGCTGGCGCTGGAAAGTGCAGAGATTTCGGAGGTCATTCCGCAGGAACCGGTTTCTCAGATGCCACTGGACGGGCGAAGTTGGCAACACCTGATCGCCTTGGCTCCAGGCGTGAATCCCGGCTCGCCGGGAGAGAGCGGATCGCCGAATCCGGTCAACGTGAATGGTCAACGCACGAAGGCCAACTTGTTCTTGGTCGACGGCCTCTCGACAACAGCGTCAGCGCAGGGGCGCGGCAACAACTTCAACATGCCGATCGAAGCAGTGCAAGAATTTTCGGTTCAATCAGGCGCCTATTCCGCCGAGTACGGGAATGTGGCCGGAGGGGTGATCAATCTGCAATCGAAATCGGGCACGAACCGCTGGCACGGATCGTTGTTCGAGTTCCTGCGCAACGACCGGCTCGACGCCGCTAACTATTTTTCGAACGCCACGGGCGAGGCGAAGAGTCCGCTGCGCTTCAACCAGTTCGGAGGCGCCATTGGAGGGCCTTTGCAACGCAATCGAACCTTTGTGTTCAGCGACTACCAAGGGCAGTTGACGCATCACGGCCGGGTGATGGTGGCGAGCGTTCCGGTCGAAGAGCAGCGGAGCGGAGACTTTTCCGGATTGCTGGACGCGCAAGGCGAGTTGATCCCGATCTACGATCCATTCGCGCCGACAATCGTTCGCAAGGCCTACCCGAACAATCTCATCCCCGAGACTCACATCGACCCGGCGGCGGAGAGCATCGCGAACGCATTGCCGATGCCCAACCAGTTCGACGGATTGGGGCGTCCAGCGATGTTCAATAATTTCGCGACGACGCGCAGCGATATCTCCGACGTGCACTCTTACGACGTTCGGGCGGATCATCAATTCTCCCCGGTCAATTCGTTGTTTGCGCGTTATTCGGCGCAGCGTAGCTCCGCTGTGACGCCATCATTGTTTGGCAAACGACTGGGCGGCCCTCCGACGGGAGCGGGAGAGAGTCGCGCGCGGTTTCACAATGCCGGCATCGGACACACGTACCAACTCGGGCCCGACCTGATCAATGACATCCGCATCGGCGTGAATCGGCAAACGACGCAGCTGCAGCAGGAGGGATTCGGTCAGAACCTTTCTGAGCAATTCGGCATCCCCGGAGTTAACCGCAGCGCTGAGACCTCGGGATTGTCATCGATCAACATCGCCGGGCAGCTTGCCTTGGGCAGCAGTATTCTGACGCCACTGCGTCTGGCGGCGACGAACTGGAACTTCAGCGAGAAGCTGATCTGGGTCCGGGGCCGCCACGTGCTGCGCACGGGCTTCGACTACCAGCATGAGATGGGTTCGACGGGTTATCTCGTTTTCGGCCGCGGTTACTACACGTTCTTGAATTTGACGACGAGCACGGCAGTCGGCAAGCCGGGCGGCGATGCTTTCGCCAGCTTTCTGACAGGCGCGCCGTTTCAGGTGCTACGAGATGATTTTCCGGCCGGAATGGTGGGGTTGCGGTCGTCACGCTACGGCTTGTACTTCCAAGATGACATCAAGGCGAGTTCCAAGCTGACGCTGAATCTTGGAGCCCGGTACGACGTAATGCCGTATCCGCGCGAGATGTACGATCGTTTGTCGAACTTCGATCCGAATACTGGATCGATGTTGGTCGCAGGCCAAGGAGCTCCGCGCAGGCTACGAGCGACCGACTTTAAAAACCTCGCGCCAAGGATCGGCCTAGCGTACGCCTGGGACGAGCTTACGGCGATTCGAGCCGGCTACGGCGTTGGCTATGCCGATCCGCTGGGGGGCGCGAGCGTGCTCAACAGCAACCAATTCAACACTCCTTTCTATGTTCGCGACAACATCACGCAGTTTCCCTTTATCGCGCCCCAGTACGTTCTCTCGAACCATTTGCCTGCAATCGCGCCGCCGGACCCCTTAGCGCCGACAGGCGATCAACGCTATTTGACGCCGCATGATCGCAATCAGTATTCGCAAACTTGGAGCCTGAGCCTACAGCGGGCCCTCGGGGCCGAGCTTATGGTCGAGGCCGCCTATGTGGGAACGAGCGGCAGCCGGTTGTTGATGACGTCGAACATCAACGCGGCGGCGCCGGGCGCAACGGATCCGACGACAAGGCGGCCCTACGGTCAGGCGCTGGGCGAGATCCGCCAACTCTCCAACGGGGCGCACTCGAGCTATCACGGGCTGCAATTGAAGGTGGAGAAGCGTTACGGACACGGCCTCTACGTGTTGGCAGCCTATACGTGGTCGAAGTCGCTCGACAACCAGAGCACGGGTACCGACGATAGCGCCGCAGCGGGCCAGTTCCCGCAGGACCCCGCTAATCATGACCGTGATCGTGGCCCATCAAGCTTCGATCGGACGCATCGTTTCACCACGAGCGCTGTTTGGGAGATTCCCCTTGCCGGTTGGAGTAGGGGAAATTCCGCCGCGGCGCGAGCGACGAGAGCAGCGCTTGGCGGATGGCAGCTGAGCGGAATTCTGCAAGCGCAGACGGGCTCGCCGTTCAGCGTCGTGACGCCTTGCGCGGCAATCAATGCGGAAGGCAACAATTGCCGGCCGGATAGGTTGGCGGACGGCTCGTTGCCCGCCGGCGCGCGCACACTGGAGCGTTGGTTCGATCCCTCCGCATTCGCAATTCCCGGCGCCCCGCGCTACGGCAACGCAGGCCGAAACATTCTGCGCGGCCCTGGCTCCACGGTATTGGATCTTGGACTGTCGAAGTCGGTTCCGTTGGGCGATGAAGCGCGCCGTATCCAAATTCGGGTTGAGTTCTTCAATGCGTTGAACCGGGCCAACTTCGGGCTTCCCGTGCATTCCATGGATTCGCCTGCTCTCGGGTCGATCACGACAGCGGCATCAGCTCGGGTGATCCAGCTAGGGGCACGGTACGAGTTCTAGCAATGGCCATGTTCAAGAAAGTCTGGAAGCGACCTAGTTCCGCCGCCGTGCGACGCCTCGTTCCGTTCGCGTCACTCGCAGGAGCCCTGCTGCTCCAGTTGGCGGTGATGCATGTCGTGCCGGCCGGCTACGACTTCCCTTATCCGTTCTTCTATTTAATGGCCATTTTCGCGGCGGCATGGTTCGGAGGCTACGGGCCGGGGATCGTAACGGCGCTGCTCACCTTGATCGGCCTCCCGGCCCTTGTGGCTGGTTTCCGTCTACAGCCCATCGACCCAATGCGGACCGTTCTGATGATCGGCGTGTCGGTGTTGATCAGCGCCGTGGCGAGCGGCCAAGAAAAGAGACGAGAGATCCTTCGTCAAAGCAACGACGAGCTGGACCACCGGGTGCAGAGCCGCACGCGCGAGTTGCACGAGACGGTGGCGACGCTGAAGTCGGAGGTCGAGCATCGAGAAGCGGCCGAGCACAAGTTGCATTCCCAACTCGAGCGTCTGAACTTGCTCGACCAGATCACTAGGGCGATCGGGGCGCGCTTCGACTTGCGCAGTCTGTTCCAAGTCGTCCTGCGGACCGTGGAAGACAGCATGCCGATCGATTTCGGCTGCATCTGTCTGCGGGAGCCGGCGCGAGAGGACCTCACAGTTAGCTGTCTGGGCGTCCGTGGACTGAGCATCCCGGTCAACCCCGCGCTCGCCGAAGGCGACCAGCTGCCGGTTGATCGCAACGGCCTGTTGCGCTGCGTCAGCGGACGCCTCGTTTACGAACCGGATATCGCCGAAGTGGATGCCGCTTTCCCGCAACGCTTGGCGGCGGGAGGATTGCGGTCCATGGTGATCGCGCCGTTGATCGTGGAGAGCCAAGTCTTCGGCGTATTGGTCGCGGCCCGGCTTCAAGTCGACGCGTTCGCCAGCGGCGACTGCGAATTTTTGCGCCAGCTTAGCGAGCACGTCGCCCTGGCGGCGCATCAAGCGCAAACCCATGCGGCGCTACTGCAGGCCTATGAGGATCTGCGCAGATCCCAACAGATAGTCATGCAGCAAGAGCGCCTGCGAGCCTTGGGGCAAATGGCTAGCGGGATCGCTCACGACATTAACAACGCCATTTCTCCGGTCGCGCTCTATACCGAAGTTCTTCTCGAACAAGAGCCGAATCTCTCAACTCGAACCAGGACGTATCTTGAGACGACGCGGCGCGCTGTTGGGGATGT
>CAZYOX010000120.1:0-11146 GCA_964649285.1 uncultured Bryobacterales bacterium
TTACGTAGCGGGCCTGCTTTCGCTGTATCGAAGCCATGTGGAGGACTGGAATGCCTATATCCGAGTTTCAGGCGGAGGTACAGCAAACCGCCGAAGATCCGCGTCTACGTGTCGCAATACTTGCTGACGACGGCATTAGGACGCTGCCGCGCGCAGAGGCCGAGGAATATCTTTCGGGCTTGTTGCACCAGTTGCGAGTTCGCCCCGAGTTCACGCTCTACGGGTTCGGGACATTTAGCTCGTATCTCGAACCAATGCCAAGCGAGCAGCTTTTTGGACAGAACACGCTCGTCGAGGTGAGTCTCCCGTATACGCTCCACTTACCTGTTCATCGGGCGTTTCGCGTGAGGTGCCCGCAGGTTGACGCCCCTGTGATCGTACAGATGCGAAAGATTTGGACTAACCTCGCGGCTGGTTCGAGTGATGTCGAAGCCTACGCTGACGATCAACCGCTCTACTACGGACCAGCGAATCCCAGCACGCCGAGCATCCCACAAGCTGCAGAACTCGGACCCTGGCCGCATTTCACTGGCACCAACGTCGAGATTCTCAAGGACACTCACGGGGTTTTTCGCTACACCCACGTTCGATTGCTATTCGATTCGGCTCACGCCGGCATCGACGGCCCAGACAGAACGGATGCGGTCCAGAACGCGCGTTCGGCCGCTGTTACTCGCTCCACGGAGATAGCGTCGCAAGTCATCAATTACATGCTCGACGTCTATCGGAGTGCCACGGGAGAGCACCATATTGAGCGTCTCGCGAGCATGTTAGTCACCCGCGTCTACTTTGCCAACTCTAACCTCGTCTACGAGAGTGTGGGGATCGAAAGCGGCTTAGGGTCAGCGGTCGTAAACAGGTCCCGCCGCGAAATCGATGAGTTTGCCGACATGCTCGCGGCCGGGCGCGAGCCGGAGAAGCACGTGCTCCTTATCCAAAGCGCACATTCCGCCATTGACCGAGGCCAGACTCTACTCGCCGCCGTCGTTGCATTCCAAGCACAGGAGATCCTCATAGAAGAACGGCTCCGAGCGGGCTATGCGAGCAACGGGATTCCCGATGCTGAGGTGACGACTAAGCTCAAGAACTGCCACAGGACAAAGGATCGACTGACCACTCTCTCTCGCGAGGTCTTCAGCGGCAGATCTATCGCAGACGACACTGCGTTTTGGGGTTCATGGCTGAATGACTGCAATCAAAAACGAAACGCAGTAGTTCATAGAGGTGAGGCGATCGGCAGCAAGGAAGCGAAGCGCCTGGTCGAACTCTGCGAGGAATGCATTCGCCGATTCAAAGGTCTATGAGATCGCTGGATCGGTTCTGGCGGCCGATGGTCGTGCATCGATCCATTGGACCCTTCCGACGAAAGTCGCAGTATTGCTATGCGCGGATGCTCCGCCGAGTAAGACGGCCCCGAGAGGAGGCAGGATTTTAGTAGTTCTCTCTCTCAAGCGGAACCTAGCGTATTCGGAAACTGGAGAGAACGCTAGTCGTACCACCGATGCCATTTCGCGCTACGCCGCTGGCGCTCGCTTGGAACGCAATGTGGTCCGCTATCTCCGCCGCCTCAGCATCTCGCCGGCGTTTTGATTCTGCTATCTGATGATCCAATACCGCCACCAGCAACTGATTCGTATCCTGGCTTGCCCGCACCGCCATCATCCCAGCCGCATTGATCTTGTTGAGCACGGCGACTTGCGTGTTCATCTCGTCGTCGGTCGATAGCGTCGCAGCTTCCAATTCCAGGATTTCCCGCTCGTTTGCTTTGGCCTTTGCGCGTTGGAGGCCTAATACTTCGATCCCGTGCAGATTCGCGGCATCGGCCAACTCGACCGTCGCATAGTCCGTCTTCACGCGTTCGATTTGGTTGGCAGGAATGTTTGAAAGGGAGGCGCCGAAGGTACGGAGCGGTTCGGTCGCGCGACGGTATCCGGGAATGACGCCCGCGCCGGTGTTGATCGCCTGGGTCCAGCCTCCGCTCGTGCCGTAGACGTCAGTCGAGCTGGAATAGCGCCACGGCGTGTAGCTCAGAGCGTGGCGCGGCAGGCCGGGGAGTTGCTTGGCCATCCATAGGAAATGCTCGTACTCGAGGATGAGCTGCTCGTAGGTCAGCACAAGTTGTTCGTACTGCTTGACCATCTCCAGGTGGCGCTTGATGGCGTTGCCGAAGTTGGTGGCATCGAAGACGGGCAGGCCGCCGAGGAACGGGACTTGTCCGAAGGCGGCGGTGACGGCGAGAACGATCAGGAGGGCAAGGGCGGCGAGCTTCTTGGTCATTGGGGAGTCTCCTCAGGCGGTTTGTCGGGTCGCGTCTGCGCGTCCGGCTGCGGCGCGGCGTCAGTGTCGAACGCGTTCTCCATGCCTTCGAGGGCTTCCGTCGTGCCCTCGACGCCACGCTCAGCGGCTTCGCGCTGTTGGCGCTTGGCCTCGGGCGAGTTCTCGATCTTCTGCTGCTCGCGATCGGCCTGGACGACCGCGTCGCTGCAGCCGGTATTGACGACCGCGGCGCAGGCGCAAGCGGCGGAGAGAGCAAGGAGCTGGAGCGTTCGGCAAGGGGACATGAGAGGAGCCTCCACTTTTTTGCTTATCACAAAAGGCGGCGAAAGGCTCCTGAAAATTGGGCATGGCGGTGCTGTTCTCTACAGGTCGCTGGGCATCTGGTGGCGGTCGTAGGCGGGCAGCAGAAGGTCGCCCGAGAGGTAGATCTTGACGCGGTGTCCCTCGCGGATGGTGAGGGTGGGGAGGATGTTGAGGAAGCGGTCGAGGATGCGCGCGCCGGACTGACCGAGGTTCTGGGCGACGCCGGCACGGTAGGCGTCCATGCCGGATTGGTTGAGGCCCTGGTTGGTGTTGTGGAGGGTGAAGCCGGCGATGGCGCCGAGGGCGAGGCTGGCGCCGAAGATGCGCATGTAGTGGTGGTTGACCTTGTCCTTGAGACCGGTTGCGCCGACCTGGTTGAGGCCCTGGAACTGGTCGAGGCTGACCGAGTAGCCATCAGGCATGATGATGCGGTGGAAATAGACGGCGACGCGCTGCTGACCGAGCTGGTCGACGCGGCGGGCTTCGCCGAGCACCCGGCTGCCTTGGGGGATGAGGACGTTCTGGCGGTCGTGCGAGTAGACGTTGGTGGTGACCATGCAGTTGACCGGGCCCGTGAAGGTGGCGTTGAGGCGGTTGGTGAGTACGGCCTCGATCCAGGTTCCTTCGAAGAGGTGGTATTGCTTGCCGGTGGCGAGGTTGGGGGATTCGGTGTTTGGTTCGGTCGGTGGCGACTCGGCTTGCAGCTCTGCTGGCGGCGGGGTTGATTGCGCCGTCGCGGCGCTCGGTGGAGTCATCGGCCAGGCAGCCGGGTAGGCCATCGGCCAGGGACTAGCGGCCTGTGAGTTCGGCAGGTTCGGGGGCGTTGCAATTAGTGCTGGCGCGTCGTCCTCGCGGAAGGTCAGCGCAACGTTCGACGCGAACAGCGATTCGTACTCGCGCCGCTCGCGCTCTTGCTCCAGCGCCGTCTTCTGCGTCGTGGGCGGCTCAGGTTGCGATCGGTAGTATCCGTATTGTTGGAACGGCGGCGGTCCACTCTCCGGTTCCGGCTCGGGCGGTTCGGTCATGAGCGCGGCGGTCGCCTGCTTGAGCCGTTGACGCTCGGCCTCCAGCTTGCGCGCCTCGGCTTCGAGCCGGTTGCGGTACTCCTGGATACGCGCGGCGTTGGGGTCAGTGACGGCGTCGTCCTTCGATAGCGGATCGGTCTGGCCGGGCGGCGACTGGCCACCGGAGAAGGCGAGGACGCAGACCATTACGGTCGCGACGCCGATCAATACCCAAGCTTGAACGTTCTTCGGAAGAACGCCCGGAGGCTTAGGGGCTTTGTCAAGAATGGTTGGGTGTATGGTGTCGTTCTCTTGCTGGGGCATCTCAAGATCTCGGCGGCGATTGGCCGGTCCGTAGTAGGTCCAGCCGCCAACAGTTATGAGACCGTGTCGTCGGCAAAACTCAGAACTGCCCAATTACGAGCACGCCGCTACCAGCTCGACTTCCGGATGGCCGACCGTTCATCTGGAGCAGCAGCTTTCGGTGATGCAGGTAAAGTGCGACCGAATCGTCAGGGCTCACCGATCCGGGGATCGGTTGAGCGGAAGCTGCAAAGATTGCCGCGCTCGTCATCGTCCAGTCGCGAGGTGCCATTGATAAGATATTTGTTCACTACGATGAAGAACCTGCTAGAAGTTCGAAAGGTCTACGATCTGCCGTATGAGGCCGAAAACGCAGGCAAGACAACCTATCACATCGATCTGCGCGTTGACCCGGCAGCCATTCAGACGATACCCGAACTTGAGGGGCGGCCTGATCTCGCGGAACTTGTTAGCGTCTTGAACAGGGGCCCGTTTATGACGCACGGGAGTGCTTTCGCACTTAAACCACCCAGAGACTTCGCCGGCGTGCTGCCGCTCTCCGAGGCTTCACGCGCAGCGCGCTGCTGGTGCACGTCGTATGTTACGTTCTCGTTCTGGTACTTGGCTCAGAACCTCGCTCAGAACTACCAGACAATATATGAGCAGCTGAAAGCCGAGGCCGACGGAACTGAGGTGTTCTTTGTTATCCAACCGGCGTACTTCTCGACCTTGTTCGAGTGGAACTCTGGCGCCAAGTATGACGAAACCAATGCGACCGTCTGTCTGCTGTGGGTGAGCGGTTGGGGCGACAACTCTGCGATCGCCCAAAGCAGATGGCGAACTGTGACCAAGACTCTTGTGGAATTTTTCCGGGCCCTTCCGACGTTCACGGAATACGGCCCCGCTGCGGGAATCACCGTTTCTCAGCACATGGCGATTAGAATGCCGAGATCACTCGCCGAGGACCGCGGCGGTATCGACCCGCCGAGCAAAGGCCAACCCTCCTGACTGTGTCGGCGGGCTTTTTCCGCGAATCGTAAACCAAAATCGTGACTACGCGCGGGGAAGGTGACGCATGATGCGAGGTATCGCGTCAGACGGCGGAGAGACTTTCGGTCGTATCACGTGCCATTCGGAAACTGAGCGGCGCCGAGCTGGCATTCGGAAGCCCTCTCATGGAAGGTTCCGTTACTCGGGTCTGGATTGGGCTTGGCGACTCTTCAGTTCACCAGAACGAAACGCAGTTTCGCTGTACCGATTGCGAGGTAACCGTTCTCAAGCACTTTCGGGGCGATAAAGGTGCCGTCCTCAAACTCGAAGTTGACGAGGTTCGGCTTGCCGTCCTTCAACTCGTATAGCGCAGGTGTCTCCTCAGGTGACGCCTTGATGTACGTGAACCGGTCGTCGTGGTAGATCGCGTCGATCAGGAACGGCTTCCGGCCGCGCTGGAACTTGTAGCCGAATTGCAGGGCGGCAGGATAACTCGAGCGGAACTCGCTGACCTGCTTGTCGATGAACTGCTGCGCCTGTTCCTTGGCCTGCCGAGCTTCGATCTTGGCCAGCTCGATCTGCTGACGGTAGTCCTCCATCTGCGAGGACGACACGAAGCGCGGCTCTCCGGCGGCGGACGAGAGCATCGAAGCGTCGGTCGGCTCGATGAAGACCTTCAGGTCGGGCTCGCCGCCACTCTCCGATACCTCCGTGAGGACGAAGGAGAAGACATTGCCGGCGGCCGTGACGAGGTTGAGGTTGGTCGCGGCGCCCGCCTTGGCGGGTTTGACGAAGGCGAAGTTCTCGTTGCCGTCGACGATCCAGTAGTCCTTGTCGCCGCAGGTGAAATCGAGAATGCGCTCGTCCTCGGGCAGGATGATGAGCGTCGTGTAGCGGATCTTGGCGTCGACGGGCACCACATCGCGCTCGGCGTACTTGACCACGCGGGAGTGCACGGTCTCCGGTGAGGACTGGGTCTCAGTGGGCTCCTGTCCCGAAATCGGAACCAAGAAACCACAGAGAAAGAGGGAGAGTACGAAGCGGGACTGCGATCGATTCATGGGGTGCTCCTTGAAGGGTGTTGCTGGGCGAGCCGCCGGAGACCTTCCAAGAAGCCGAACTGCTGAAGGGCCTCGCGGCGGCGTTGGTTGTCGAACGGATCGTTGGTGTAGAGCCAGTAGCTGAGCGAGTCGACGTCGAGGTCGAGGACCTTGGCGGCGTCCTGGCGCTTGACGAGGATCTGGCGCTTGGGCATCAGCGCCTCGATGAGGCGGGCTTCCGTCTCGTTGAGATGGAACAGCTCGCGGTAGAGCTCGCGGTCCATGCCCGGATTGGACAGGAACATCTTGGTGGGGCAGCTTTCGGCGACGACGTGCATCATGTCGCCGCGAGCAATGTCGTCGCTCGACTGAGTGGCGAGGACCATGGCGGCGTTGCGCTTGCGCCAAGTCTTGAGCGCCTCGGTGACGTAGAGCTTGATGGCCGGATCGCGGAGAAAGCGCCAAGCCTCGTCCATGACGAAGAGCTTGAAGCGGGTGGAGTGCTCGGGATCTTGGATCGCCGAACCGGCGCGGTGCAGGATGTAGAAGAGCAGCGGCTCCAGGACCTGCGGGTACTGGTCGAGGCCTTCGAACTCGAACGCCTGAAAGCTCGAAAGCGTCAGGTTATCCTCGACATTGTCGAAGAGCGAGGCGTACTGGCCGCCTTCGACCCAACGCTGCAGGCGATCACGCAGGTTGCGGTTCACTATGTTGGCCAGGGTGAAGAGGCGGCGCTGCTCCGGCGCGACCTCGTAGAGGCTCCCGATCTGCTGGAAGAGGTCCTTCTCGTCCGCATGGGTCATGCGGTAGCCGCCGGCCTGGATGAGCACGGTGACGAATGAGAAGAGGAACTGGAGGTTGTGGGCCGTCGGCGGTAAGCAGAACGGGTTAATCGTGAAGGCTTGGCGCTCGACGCCAATTGGAAGGTAGGAGCCGCCGAAGAGCCGGGCGACGTGCTCGTAGCTGCCGCCCAGGTCGAAGATGAATGTCAACGGATCGTACTTCTGGGCATTCGTCAACAGGAAGTTCAGCAGGAAGGATTTGCCGCTGCCGGTAGCTCCGAGGATGAGCGTGTGCGCGATATCGCGGCAGTGGAGGTTGAGGAAGTACGGTGTCCGACGCTCGGTTTCGAGGACGGCTAAGTGCTCGGCGCCGAGGTGCTCGTTGCGGACGTCGCCGGTGTGCGGTGCGAAGAGGAAGGCGAGGTCGGCGTAGTTGGTGTTGGTCAGGTAGAGCTGGCGCAAGTTGTGAACGTAGTTGCCGGGGAGCACGGCGATCCAGGCGTTGATGAGGTTGTAGCGTTCCTCGATCAGCGTCGCGTCGTGCGTGGAGAAGACCTTGAGGCATTCGGCGACAGCGGCTTCGAGCGCAGCGCGGTCGTGGTCGTAGAGCACGAGCGTTAGTGAGAAGCGGCCGAAGTGGCGGCCCTCGATCTCCATCTCCTTGAGGCCCGTGCCGAGGTCGGCGACAAGCGCTTCGGCCGAGTCGTCGAGCAACATCTGCGAGGGATGCGGCGGCGTGCGGTCCGACGGCGAAAGGACGTAATTGAGCAGCGAGTACTTGCTGTTGTGGTGGTGTCGGCGCGCGGACTGGATGGCTCGGCGTGTGGCGTGGTTGTCCTCGCGAACCCACTCGGTGACCAGGATGAAGTTGCTCGGAATGTCCTGAAGCCCGTTGAGCAGGTTCGCGAACGTCTGGCCGGGCGGTTCCTTGAGCGTGAGTACCTTGACGTACCAGTCGTCGAGACGGATGTGGTCGCGATGGCACTCCAAGGTCTCGTCGCAGGCGAAGTAGTCGAGGAAGACGTCGTACTTGAGTGGGACGCCATCCGCCTTGTGCGGCGTGTAGTTGAGGAGTCGGCGAAAGAAGCCAAAAGCTTCGTGCTTGTCGAGGTGGCGAGCCTCGACCAGGTCGCGAAGCTGAATCAGGAAGCTGGCGACTCGGTTGGCGAGGATCTCCCGGGCATCTTCGATCTCCGCCTCGATGGTGGCGACGCAGCGCCCGGAGCCGAAGGCCTCACGAAACGACGCGAGCGGGTTCCGAACGAGCCGGGTGAGTCTCTCGCCGACGCCGCATGCATCTGGCGAATTCTGGTACAGGACGACGATGTACGTATCCAGCGAGTAGAGCCGTCGGGCCTTGCTCTGGAGGTGGGTGATCCTTGCCGCAACCGCCTGCTGTAGGACCGGCTTGTCCGGATAGTCGCGGTGAGGGATTTCCGGACCGTCGCGTTTGAGCAAGTACTGATAGATGCGGAACCGCTCGTCGAAAACCTTCAGCGTGGCCTCGAAACGTCGAGCGATCCGGTCGACCTGGTCGGGGTCGAGGCATTCATCGTCGACGCCTCGAATCCGAATGACGACGCCGAGGTCGCCGCTCTTGGTCAGAAACGTTCGCTCGTCGACGAAGCCGAATAGGTTGACCAGTTCGTGGAGCGCGCCGGCATCGCGGTGATCGTGACGGATTCGGCTGAGTTTTGTCATTGCACCTTCGCGGGGTCGTAGCGCGAACGAAACTTCGACGAATTGAACAAGATGCGTAGGATTCGCGGATCAGCAATCGTCGCCCAGCGACTGAAAGCGTAGAGGACAGCGAACATGAGGAGGCCGGTCAGCAAGCTGCCGAACAGGTTGAACGCGCCGCCGCCCACGGCCAGCGCAAGAAAGAAGAGCCGACGCTCGGCGCCGAGGATGGTCAGCGGACGGTTGAGGGAGCGGTAGACAGGGTGGAACGCCGGCTCTTTCATGGCAATCCTCGGCGACTATGGAAAGAGCCAGGCCATGAAGTTGACGGCGCCGATGGCCATGCCGACGCCGAACACGATTCCGGCCATCGCGCGCTTGCTCTGGCCTTCGCCGAAGGCGAAGAGCAGCCCGCCTACCACAATCGATACGAGGCTGAGGCCGCGAGCGATCGGCCCAGTGAAGCTGATCTGCAAAACGTTGACCGCGTTCTCCCAGGGCGATTGCGCGAGCAGAGTCGTGGATGAGGCGGCCAGGAAGAACAAAGAGCCCGCGATCCGCCGAAGGCCCCGCCGAACAGCGCGCGGGCGCCTCGTCGGGGGTAGCTCCTGCCGTGTGTCCATGAAGATCCTCCTTGTCTTTGAATCAAGAGAGGGCGAGGCCATGACGATCCAGGTTCTTGGGAGCGATGTCCGGTGTGGTCGCTAGCCCCGCCCTACGGAGAGAGGAGCGTCCGAGTCTGCAGAAACTCAGTGCGGAAGCAAGAGCGAAGCGAGAGTCCTTGAGAGGATGGAAAAGGTAGAGTACGTGAACGGTGCGGCACCGTCACCGATGGCGCGATATCCGGCTGGCCTCGTGCATCTGTCAATGGCGTGACGATGCCTGAAGGGGCGCTCTCGGGTCGAAACTCTAAAGATCGCGAGGGCCCAACAAGATCACCGCTGCTCCGGCCAAGCACACGGCCGCTCCAATCAGATCCCAACGATCTGGGTTTGTCTTTTCGACAACCCATAGCCACAACAAAGAGGAAACGATGTAGATCCCGCCGTAGGCTGCATAGGCCCTGCCGGCGGCCGCTGCATCGACGCGCGTCAAGGCCAGCGCGAAGGCGGTCAGGGATATGATGCCAGGCAGCATCCAGAGCGGGCTCTTGCCTAGCCGCAAGACAGCCCAGAACGCGAAGCATCCGGCGATTTCTCCTGCGGCGGCAAACAGGTACCAGAGCAGAGTAATCATTTCGGAGTCTTTTCCAGGACGGACGTTGCAATCGGCCCGCACTCCCGTATATCGGCGCACTTGCATTGCAGCACTCGGTCCACGAGCCGCCGCATCGCTTTCAGGCGGGCCATCTGGTCATCAATTTCCTGTTGCTTTCGGAGAGCTAAGTTCGTCCACCGCTGAGATGCGCTGGTGCTGGATTGGAAACCGTGTAGTAGACGTCGCATTTCATCGAGACGAAATCCGCATGCTTGCGCCAGGCGCAAAACCGCGAGGTACTCGAGGGCATCGGCGGAGTAACGTCGTTGCCCGCTGATGCGCGCCGGCTTCGGTAGCACGCCGACGCTCTCCCAATAGCGAATCGTGGAGGCGGGGAGGCCGCTTTCGGAGGCAAGTTTGCCAATCGTCATTCAAAAACCCTTGACTTAAAGGTAACTTCAAGTCTTACAGTTCGGTCATGAGCACAGCAACAGCGCTTGGCACCTCCCTTCTCTTTTTGTGCATGTCCGCCGCCGGGCAGCAAGGCTCGGCACCACCCTTCGCTTGCAATCTGAAGGCGATCAGCGCCTCCGAGCGGCTCCGTTACACCGAACTCACGCAGCGCGTGCGCGCCGCAGTCCGCGACCGGACCGAGAGAGCAAACGGCTACACCTTCACCTTGGACGGCAACGTGGTCAGCCTGCCCGAAACTGCAGAGTGGATTAGTTTCGAACGATTGTGTTGTCCTTTCCTGACGATGCAGCTATCCGCCTCTGGAGATCGAACGGATTGGATCCTCGCGTTGACCGGGCCGCAAGGCGTAAAGCCGCTCTTGAATGCGGAGTTCCCTCCGCAACGGACGGAGTAACCGAATGGCCTCGGACGGAGCCGCTGAAGGATGGAGCCGGGACCCTTCGCCCTGGTATAGTCGGTTTCCGTCCAAATGCTTGACACCTTTGCATCTTGGTCTGCCGCCTGGCAGGCTCTCGCTGCAGCAACCTTCACTTGGGGGTTGACGGCGATCGGCGCCGGAGTGGTCTTCTTTTTTCGCGACGTGAGCCGTAGGACGCTCGATGCCGCCCTCGGATTCACGGCAGGAGTCATGATCGCGGCGAGCTTCTGGTCGCTATTGAATCCTGCGATCGCATTAGCGGAAGAGATGGGGATGATCAAGTGGGTTCCGCCCCTCATCGGCTTCCTCGCGGGCGCTTTCTCGATGCGGCTCATCGACTACTTGCTCCCCCACGTTCACCTCTTCGGCAAGATGTCGGAGGCTGAGGGAGTCAGGACCACGTGGCGACGAACGACGCTGCTAGTGTTGGCGATTACGCTTCACAACATTCCCGAAGGACTGGCCATCGGCGTAGCCTTCGGCGCGGTTGCAGCAGGCTACGAGTCGGCCACGTTGGCTGCCGCGATCGCGTTGGCCATCGGTATCGGCATTCAGAATTTTCCCGAGGGCACGGCCGTTGCCGTGCCTCTTCGCCGAGAGGGATTCACGCGCACAAAGGCCTGGTGGTACGGACAACTCTCGGCGCTGGTGGAGCCGGTGGCGGCCGTTGCCGGCGCG
>CAZYOX010000121.1:0-11049 GCA_964649285.1 uncultured Bryobacterales bacterium
AGAATACGCTCTCACGCCTAGAGGCGACCTTCCCGGCCGAAGAAAATTGCGCTTGGCGTCCCCAGCGGGATTCGAACCCGCGTTACCGCCGTGAAAGGGCGGTGTCCTAGGCCTCTGAACGATGGGGACCTGGAGATAGGCAGAGGGCCCAAAAGGCCCTCTCCTCCAGAATAGTCGGCTGGCCGGAACAGCGTCAACAGAACCGGCCATTGGGCCGATGAGAGAGCGGCAAGCGGGGTGCGTTAACCTGACGGGAGGCTTTACAGCCGTCACGCCGTCCGAACGAGCGCTAGGCGAAAGCCGACAGCCATCGCGACTCCAGCAGCTTTGGCTCACCGCATGTACATGAAAAGATCTCTGATTCTAGTGGCGGCCGTCGTGTATTGCGCCCTCCCGCTCCTGGCGCAAGGCTCCGAACACGCCACAGGCGGCGAACACGGCGGCGCTTCGAGTTTTCTCTTTGAGATCGTGACGCTCTTGATAGCAGCGAAGATCGGCGGAGAGATTTTCGAACGCTTGAGTCAACCGGCGGTCCTGGGCGAGTTGCTCTTCGGCGTCGCCCTGGGCAACTTAAACTTGCTCGGCATCAATTTCATGCAGGCGTTCAAGACGGACGAGGCATTGATCCTGGCTGCGGAGATTGGCGTGATCTTGTTGTTGTTCGAGGTGGGGCTGGAGTCTAATCTTCACGAGTTGATGGCCGTGGGCAGTTCGGCGATGCTTGTCGCTTGTTTAGGAGTCGTCGCACCGATGATTCTCGGCTACGGCGTGTCGATGTGGTATCTGGCGGGCCATGCCTGGTACGTACACATGTTTGTCGGCGCCACGTTGGCCGCGACAAGCGTAGGCATCACGGCGCGAGTCCTGAAAGACATGCGCAAGATGGACACCAAGGAAGCGCGCATCATCTTGGGCGCGGCGGTCGTCGATGACGTCTTAGGCTTGATCATTTTGGCGGTGGTCTCGGGTCTGATCCAATCGATCGCCGGCGGCGGCGGCGAGATTTCGCTCGTGCCGGTGTTGTTGATCACGGCCAAGGCGGCAGCCTTCCTGGGAATCTCCATCGGACTTGGCCGTATGCTGGCAAGCCGCGTCATCCGTTGGGGTTCGAAGGCGAAGGTGCGCGGCATCCCGGTTGTGCTTACCATCTGCTACTGCTTCCTTATGGCCGGGATTGCAGAATCGATCGGGCTGGCAGCAATCGTAGGCGCGTTTGCGGCGGGGCTGGTACTCGACAGCACGCACTATGCCGACTACGACGAGTTGGAGGGAAAGAAGATTGAAGAGTTGCTGGCGCCCGTAAGCGCGATCTACGTGCCGATATTCTTTGTGTTGATGGGGTTACGCGTGGACTTGAGAGCGTTTGGATCCCTTGGCGCACTGGAGTTCGCGGGGGCTTTAACCCTGGCGGCGGTCATCGGTAAGCAAATTTGCGCGTTGGGAGTCTTAGAAAAGGGTTTGAACCGGATAGCAGTCGGCGTCGGCATGATTCCGCGGGGTGAGGTCGGTTTGATCTTTGCCGGCATCGGCGCGACGTTGATAGTCAAGGGCGAGCCCGTCTTCTCGCCTGAGACGTTCTCGGCTATGATTGTGATGGTGATGTTGACGACGTTGGCCACGCCCCCCTTGCTGAAGATCGTTTTCTCGAAGTAAATGCGCCAGGGTTGTACTACAATTCGAATCGATGCTTAGCCACACGTTCCGCCTAACGGCGCTTGGGTGCGCCCTTGTTTTTGGATTCGCTCTGCACGCGGCCGAGCCCAATACTCTTACCGAAAAGGAGAAGGCTGAGGGGTGGCAACTGCTCTTCGACGGCAAGACCTACAACGGCTGGACCGGCATGAAGGGCACGGATCTGCCTAAGAAGTATTGGAAGATCGAAGACGGCACGCTGGCCACGGTCTCCGGGGAACATGGTCTCGACCTGGTGACGAAGCGTCCCTACGAAAACTTCGAATTGACGTTCGACGCGAAGATCTTGGCCAACGGTAATAGCGGCGTCAAGTATCTCGTCCGGCAAGATTGGACGCTCAACCCCGAAAAGCCGACCCTGCAAGCGGTAGGGCACGAATATCAAGTGTTGGACGACGCAACGCTGAAAGGCAAACCGGGATGGGAAAAGGAATCGATGGGCTCCTTCTACTTGGTGTACGCGCCCGAAGGGAAGAAACAGAGCCCGTTTGGGGAGTGGAACACCTGCCGGGTGCTCGTACAGGGCGATCACGTCGAACACTGGCTGAACGGCAAGAAGATTTTGGAATACCAGTTAGGAACGAAGGAACTCTTCGCGCAAGTGCAGAAGACCAAGTTCCGCAATGTGCCGGGCTTTGGCTCCAAGGCGCCGGGCTATATCGTTCTAACCCACCACGAGTCGCCAGCGTGGTTCCGCAATATCAAAATCCGCGAACTGAAGTAGCTAAGGCACTGCTAGGACGCTTGGCCGGGCTTGACGATCAGGGAAGGTTGCGGCTGTTCGGCCGGATCAGCCTCCCAAGGTAAGACGCCGTCGCAGCGCTCGCGATAAAACTCGTCAGGCTTCTCGACGGTCGCCACAACTTCGCCGGGTTGACGCTGGATGCCGCCGGTCTCGAGTGCACCCATCGCGGCGATATCGATTGGCCGCAGTCCATACCAAGGATCAAGTCGGACGCCGTTCTCTTGCGGTTCGCCCTCGGGAACGTCCATTGCAGCGGTGAGCAGATTCACTTGCTGACGGCGTCCCTGATAGTCCCACTGTTGCAGAACTAGTTCGCCGCTACGTTGGCCCGGACGGACGCGCAGACTCACAATATTGAGACGTCCGATGGAAGTGCCGGTGGAGAAGCCGCCAAAACCGCCGTCGGCGTAGAAAAATTCGCGGCCTTGCCGTGATCCGGTCAGGCTGCAATCGATGGGCGAGACCACGACCGCAGGGTTCCCGGACTTGGTGGGATAACCGAAAGCCTCTCGACCGTAAATCAGATCGCCTCCTGGGCCGACGATATGGGAGAGCGTGTACCAAGCCGAGGCCCGCCCGATGCGGCAGTAGGCCAGCAGCCACAGTTCATTGACCGGCAGGGAGCCGAGGCCGGTATAGCGAATGCCCATCACCTTGACCAGAGACCGGCCGCCGAAAACGCAAGGAGGCGGAAGCAGCTGGGCGTGGACTTCAGGACTAATCATTGCGTCGACTTCAACGATCTCAGCCGGTTCGAAGCGCAGCTCCTTACGGGAACTCCAGAGGCGCCCTTCGGCTTCGGTCCAACGCAAGGCCGTGGCTTGGTCCGGCCAGCCTTCGGGACGGCGCATCGTGCGATCCACCGACGGCCGGGGATAGCGCAGCGGCGCCCAAGCAGCAAGATCCGCTTTGGGAACATTGGCGATCGATTGAGCTTCCTTCGTCGTCGCGCGCAGGGGCTCGGACCCAGTCGCCCGCCAGGCCGCAACAATTTCGTGAACAGGCAATTCAGACGCGGGGTGTGAGGGGGAAGGCTGCAGCCATGTGAGCTGCACAGCGGACGGATCGACGGCGGCCGCGGGCGCGGCGGTCCATGTCAGCTCCAATACTTCGCCGGCATCGCCAGGTTCGCCTTGGGTCCAATCTGCGTTTGCCGAGAAGCGAATGAAGAGCAACGACTGGTCGTTCTGAGGAATGGCGCCTTCTCCGCCCCGGCCAGCTGTGAGTTCGAGGATCGTCTCGCCATCAACGGCCACGCGGGCCGCATCGGCAGAAACGGCAATATCGGCATGCGTTGCGCCAAGACCGAAGCGCTCTCGCGCGACGAAGCGGTCGCGATCTGTCGACGTCCAAAAAGCGATGGGCAGCCAGCCTGTCTTCTCGCCGTAGAGCACTGCGATCAGAACCCGCGCCCAAGAAGCGTCGGCCGCGAACTCAACCTGCACCTCGGGCTGCTCCGCAGCGCTGAAACCTGGCGGCAGCATGCGCGCAAGCAGAGCCGGCTCCGTGCGGAAGCGAACGCCTAGGTCGGATGGCGATGCATCTTGGCCTTTCAGCGCGGCCGCGGCGAAAGCAGCCGTCCAGAGGAAGTCTCTTCTGGCGATGGAACTGGACAAATCAGTCTTACTTTAGCCCGTCTGCTTGCGCGGCGCTTGGCCCGCCTTCGCGGGGTGCGGCCCTTTGGGGGTGGAGGTTGGGTGAAGAAACCGCTCCTTGACAGTCGCGGCACGGAAGGTCGGTTGGGCGGTTGGAAGATGGGCGAGGATTGGCCCTGGGGTTGGCGGTGGTGGAGGGCGTTGTGAAAACCGGCGTCCGGCGGCGGGTTTCTTGCCTGTAGAAACAAGAAAACCCGCCGAACGGCGGGCGGATTCCCTTCTAAGCGGGGAATCGGAGATGTCTTCGGGTCGACCCTAGTGTCTGTTTCGCTCTTACGCTGCCGTTCCTTTGGCCTCGCGGCTAGCCCCTAACACTGCTGCCCCTCGAGTGGCGCCCCTGGCCGTGTCTGGCCCAACCAGGAGTCTTCTGTCTTTAGGTGTACCATGCCGTGTCAAGTGTCTTGGCAACAGCACCTTCACAGTCGCGGCTTCGGACGGGCGGTGTGGCATGCCGTGTCAAGGCAAAGGACCGCGCGCTGAAGCGGCGCGGCTCGGATCGCGCTCGGTCTATTGAACCGCCATGGTCATTGATTGGGTTACTACCGAGCCGTAACGAATCTCGATCGGAACTCGAGCACCGGCAGGCAGGTCGACAGGCATCGGGAAGTTGACTTGAATGAGGCCGACATAGCCCGGCGACCAGCCAGAAAAGTCGGCATGGACGGGGACGCCGTTCACGACGACGGTGGGCAAGATAGCGGTGGTCGTAAGCGGATCCCCCGTTGCCGGCGCTCCAGTTGCCGGCGGGTTGAATAAGCTGCCCACGCCGGTGAGATAGGCGATAAGCACCTCGCCCGGTTTCGCTGGGCCGGCCGGCGCCACGATGCTGCCGTTGGCATGAGTAATAACCGGCTCTACTTTCTCATTGAGCGTGAACGCGGGCATTCACCTCGTCGGCCTTGGAGGTATTAGATTGCGTTTGGAGAGAATACTGAGTGGATGTCGAACCTAGGCCGGTCGCCGCGGGCGCGCGCTTGGACCGAAGCTCGCAGTCAACAACGCAACTGCGGCGACGAGCGCTAGCCTGCAAGGGGGAGCGGCAATCATGGTTGATATCTTCTTGATAAACATCGGCAAAGATCGGCTCAACTGCGGTCGGGACATTCTAGCTTCCGAGCTTCCGACCCGGCATTATTGGGGAAATCGATGGAATTATTTGCAACGATTTTCCGGCGGCCCGGCCGACTAGCTAGCCCTGCCGCGTCGGCTATCATTGGAAGGATCGGCACTGACGGCCAGGACCCGTAGCTCAGTTGGATAGAGCAGCCGCCTCCTAAGCGGCAGGTCGCGTGTTCGAATCACGCCGGGTCCGCCACGTCCGCCGAGGAGCGTCAAGCCATCAGGCTGCTTGTTGTTGATTTTCGTGAAACTTGCCCTGCGGCTATCCGGACCCGGGATGCGCCTCTCGCCTCACGCGACAGTGTGTGCTACTGCGCCCCACTCGATCGCATGTGAGATGGCTTGGGGGCCTTCGCTCAACTGATAGTAGTAACCGGCCCCCTGTTCCATGAGGCCGTAGTAACCGGCGAAGTCCGATCGTTCGACAATGACGAAGAGCGCCACGCGACGGTAGGCATGCCTGAGCGCGGCGGCAACGTCTAGAGACCACCTCTTGGAGCCCTGGTCAAATACGACGACGACCGAGCCGGCCCCATGCTCGACAAGGTCTGTCAAGTCGTTGGTTGCCCGTGCGGTGATGATGCGCATGCCCCGTCTGCGGATTGCCGCCCGTAGCGCTCGGTAAGCGGCGCCATGGCCGGGGCCGGCCCAAATGATGGACGGCCGACGGGACTTCACTGGAGTATGCCTCCCCCATAGGAAGGGACGAGATAGTCGCTCAAGAGCGTCTTCGGGGACAAAGCCTGTTGGATGGCCGTGTCGAGGACATCGGGAGGGAATGGCCACATTACAAAGAGAGCGCCGCAGCCGTCTCGACTCACCTCGTCGGCCTGCTCCGAGTTATCGGTCAAATAAATTACCGGCCGGCTCCACCGCAGGCGAATCCGTTGTCCGACCCCGACTGGATCAAGGGCGCCCTTGACCTGAAGGTCAAGGATGACCACGTCCGCCTCCAAGTCGTAACCGACCTCTAGAGGCTGATCCGCCGAGGTTAGGATATCCGTAACCCTATAGCCTAAAATCTCCAAGGTATCTGCGAGGTCATTCCCGATCTCCGCATGTTCGGCGATCAGCAAGACTCTCTGTTGCTCTCTCACGGTTATCTCCGCCAGCCAACTTTAATTTGTCTCGACCCTTCACTAACCGCTGAGGGAACCCGGAAGACACGCTCAAATCGGTCGTCTCCTCAAAATTGCGATCACTCAGACGGTTTCTTCGGCTTCAATTTTCGCGCTATCCCAAATTGTTGAAAATTAGAAATATTGAACTTTACCTGTTGATAATTTCTATATATACCCAATTGCCGACGAGGCGCGACGTCTTCTGGTCCTATCGGCGATGGATCTCCGGCGACTGTGATACGCAGTCAAGCGGTCGTCCGCTGTTCGGTAGGTATTTTCGACGAACAACGATGATATGTCTACTAGACCGAATGGTTGAGCCGCCTTAAAATATGGCTAGACACAAGGTTATAAGGAGTGCGATCCGTCAAGCGGGTCAGCCGAGGAGGTGCGAGGTGGCCTTACAATCTGCGCTGCAAGAGTTGGAAAGATCGGTCGAACAAGAAGACGCCATCGTAAATTTCAGCCTAGCGCCGGTCGACGAGCGAGTCGAGAATGAGCCTGCGGCGGAATCGCCGCGCGTGGCGATCGTGATTGCGTCAGACGACGCCCGGCAGGCCTTGATAGAGACGTTGGGCGCCTTGGATGCCGAGATCGTTGTTCACCACAACTTGAGGAGCCTTCGTCGTTGTCTTCTGCGCGACAAAGTGGATCTGGTGATCGCCGATGCGACGCTGCCTGATGCAAATTGGGCGGATGTTCTACGACTGATTGTTCGCGCTTCGCTCGCAACGGAGTTGCTGGTGCACTGCAGGACCGCAGATGAGGATATGTGGTCCGAAGTCCTGTGGCGAGGGGCGCGCGGGATTGTGTCGCCTCCCTATTCGATTGAGAGCGTGGGCCGACTCGCCGGTAAGGCTGTGCCGAAGTTGGTCGGCGCGGAGAAGTGGCCCGTAGCAGCAGAAAGGAGCCGCGAAGCTTCGCCATCGCGTTGTTCGGCGTTCAGTATGTGATGCCTCGAGTGCGTCCGAGGATCGAGCCGGCCGCAGGCGAGGGGATGACATCGCGAGTCCCAGGCCGGACGCAACGATGGATAGGAGCGGCCGGACGCCCTGCACGCGCTTTTCGCGCCGGGTCCGCCATTTTCGCTAAGCTGTGACGCGAAGCACCATGGCGACCAATACCTTTCCAAAGATACACAACGCGACTTGGCCCGGCGTCGTGGGCAAAGGGCCTGACTCGGAGCCGCCGATCGAACTGGACGCGATGATCGAGCTGACGGCACAGGCGGAAGTTAACGGCATAAAGTTTGACGGCATCGATCTCTTCTTATGCCCGCCGCACGTGTCGGTGGACAGCAGTGACGACGAGTTGAAGGCCTGGGCCGAAAAGATTCAGTCGAAGGGGCTAGTCATCGGCTCATTGGTGGCCCCGGTGTGGCCCGGCGCCGGCGGGGGATCGGCGATGGACCCAGGCGAGGGGCGCAAGGAGTTTTTATCGGCCGTACAGAAATCGTGCCAGATTGGGCGCAAGTTCCGGGATTGGGAAATGCGGCCGTCGGGAGTGGTGCGGGTCGACTCGGCGACCGGAGTTGCGCAATGGGCAGAGGGTGATGCCGAAGCGAACACGCTGGCCATTGCCGAGACCTTTCGTCAGGCGGCGGATATCGCCGCGGATTATGGCGAAGAGCTGGCGGCCGAAGGCGAAATCTGCTGGGGCGGCATGCACTCGTGGCGCAAGATGGAGCGCATGCTGGAACTGACGGACAAGCCGAACTTCGGCTACCAGGCGGATATGGCTCACAATCTGCTGTTCGTGATGGGCTACAACGCTCCGGAAGACGCCATTCTGCCGGCGGGATTTGATTGGAGCGATTCCGCTGCGCTCGATGCAGCGTACAAGCAGGTGGCCGACGTTCTGCGCCCGTGGACCAACGACTTCCACGTGGCCCAAAATGATGGCACCGTGTTCGGCTCGGGCAGTCACGACAAGACGGGTCGCCATTGCCAGGCGACGGACCCGAACGGAAGATTGGATATCACCAAGCATTCCGGCTATTGGCTGCGGGGCGCCGACGGCGAGTTGACGAAGCGCTGCAAACATATCTGCTGGGACGGCTGTATGTTTCCTAACACCGTGCTCGAGAGCCCGGATACTTGGAACCATACCTTGGCGGCGATGATCGCGGTGCGCGAGGCGCACGGTTGGTCCGACTAGCTTGATGGATGCGCGGTCATGCGCGGCGTCAGTCGAGATATTCCCGGCTTTCCTCTTGCAGGGATGTTCCGTAGCGGGTTCCGCCGAGGGTGATACCGCTGAGGACTTCGCCGCGGACCTTGAGACGGGCGCCGACCGCCGGGAGACCTTTACCGGTAAGCACGCTGATCTCGCCGCTGGAATCGGAGAGGGTAAAAACGCCTACCGAGAGCAAGCCGACGGCGTCGGTCACCTCGCCTTCGAGTTCCACCGGTTGTTCGCCATAGCGGCCAGGGTCGTTTATGACCTCGCCGATGGTCAGGGAGACGCTTTGCGACGCACAGGCGGCCAGCGCCAACAGGCCGAGACAGACAAGTCGCCGCTTGGTCATTGTTGAGCAACGGAGCATTCTACCTGAGACGGTAATTATTACTCATCGGAACAGCTAGAGCCAAGAGGTCAAAGTTATTTGTTTTCATCGGCTTTCGAAGTTTGGAACACGACATGCTAATCGGGATGGCGGGTCCAACGAAAAGGAGAATCAAACCGTGAAAATCTTAAGCCCGAATCTACTGCTAATCGGCACGCTGGGAGCCACTATCGCAATCAGCGGCTGCGCCACTAAGAAATTCGTCCGTACTACGGTGTCGCCCGTAGAGACCAAGGTCGGGGAAGTCGACCAGCGGACGACTCAAAATACGGAACAGATCAGCGAACTCTCCGGTGAAGTCGATCGAGAGGTTTCCCGTCTGGACGAGCAGGTTTCCACCGCTATCCAGGACGCTAAAGCCGCCGATGAAAAGGCCGTAGCGGCCCAAGGCACGGCGGACCGGGCCGTTGCCCGGGCTAACGAAGTGGAGACGGCGTCGACCGCCGGTTTCTCACGCATCGACAAGACGCTAGACGATATGTCGACCTACCGCCAGGCAACCCAGGAGTCAGTATTGTTCGGTTTTGACTCGGCAACTCTAACGGATGACGCCAAGGCTCAACTGAGCCGCATCGCCTCGGCAACGGACGGCAAGAAGACGTTCGTCGTCGAAGTGCGCGGGTTTGCAGACAGCACGGGCGACCCGGCCTACAACGTACGGCTTAGTGAACGCCGTGCCGAGATGGTGGTTCGTACCTTGGCCGCTGAACACGAGATTCCTCTAAGGGCGATTCACCGCATCGGATTGGGCGAGATTGAGGGTGAGGCCACTCGCGAAGCGCGTGAGCAGAATCGACGCGTCGAAGTGACGGTCTACGTGCCGCTCACGGAAGCAAACTAAGCAAAATAGCAGTTGGACAACCTTGCGGCGTCGAGACGGCGATCGTTTCGACGCCGCTTTCTTTTGGCATGATGAATGCTGTGGGCACTAAACCGAGAGCGGTTCTTTTTGATTTCGATTACACGTTGGCGGATTCGTCGGGGGCGGTAGTCGACTGCTGCAGCGGCGCGCTGGCGAGCCTGGGACTTCCGGCGGCGACGGCGGAAGAGATCCGCCGAACGATTGGCCTATCAATTCCCGATACGCTGGCGCAGCTGGCCGGAGAGGAGCACCGTCACCGCGAGCAAGAGTTCCGCGCGCATTGGCGCAAACGGTCGGACGTGATCATGGTCGAACAGACTTACCTGTATCGCGAGACTCATGCGGCCGTGGCGACGCTGCGGGAACAGGGCGTCGCGGCGGGCATCGTTTCGACAAAATGGCGGCAAAGAATCGTGGATGTCTTGGAGAGAGAGTCGTTGATCGACGGCTTTTCCGCGATTGTCGGCGGAGACAATGTCGCGGAACACAAACCACACCCGGAAGGCCTGCTTACGGCAGCGAAAAGCCTGGAGCTAGAGCCTTCGGAAGCTATCTACGTGGGCGACAGCACGACGGATGCGGAGGCCGCCCGGCGCGCGGGGATGCGCTTCGTCGCGGTGTTGTCGGGAGTGACGACGGAGAAGGAATTCGACGAGTTCGCGCCGCTACGGGTGCTGGCTCACGTTGGCGAGATCGGCGTTTGCCTGCGGGAGTTCGCTGTTACTCGCTAGGTTCGGCGACGGTCATGTAGTGGACGCTGAAGAGGCCAGCTGCGTCCGTCCAGACTTTTTGTGGGCGAAAGCCGCTCTCGCGAGCTAGTTGCTGAAACTCCTCGATGGAATACTTGTAGGAGTCTTCGGTGTGGATCGATTCCCCTTCTTCGAAATGGATCGCTTCTCCCGCGACTGTGACGGTTTGGTCGCGGCGGCTGACCAGATGCATCTCGATGCGTCCGGCGCGTTCGTCGTAAAAGGCGCGATGGCGGAATGAAGAGACTTCGAAATCGGCGCCTAACTCCCGGTTGATGTGCAAGAGCAGGTTGCGATTGAACTGAGCGGTAATGCCTTGCGAGTCGTTATAGGCGGCGTTGAGTTTCACTGGATCCTTCTTGAGATCAACCCCGATGAGTAGCCGGCCTTGGGGACCGACCTGGCGCGCAGTGTTCGTTAGAAATTCCTTGGCTTTGGCGGGAGTAAAATTGCCAATGGTCGACCCAGGATAGAAAACGATGCGCCGGCCCGCTGCTGCGAGCGCCTCGGCGGGCAATGCGAATGGCCGCGTGTAGTCGG
>CAZYOX010000122.1:0-11045 GCA_964649285.1 uncultured Bryobacterales bacterium
TGTGCGTTCGCGTACACGAGGCCGGTCTCGGGATCGATGGTCACGCCGCCCCAGGCATTTGCTCCTCCAATACTCTCCCCTTCAGGCCAATTCCAGGTGTCGTGACCAAATTCTCCAGGCTGAGGGATGGTGTGGAATATCCACTTCATTTCTCCCGTCACCGTGTCGTAGGCGCGGATGTGGCCCGGAGACGATCCGTAGGTTTCATTAACGCGCGAACCGAGAATCAAGAAGTTCTGGTACACGGAGCCCGGCGTGGTCATCTGGATCACGGCTTCGGCGGGATCGATTCCGAGATTCTGCCGCAGGTCGATGTACCCGTTTGTTCCGAAGCTCTTCAGCAGTTCGCCGGTCTTGGCGTCTAACGCATAGACTCGGTCGCCCACGAAATGGAAGACTCTCTCGCCCTCCGCGCCTTTCCAGTAAGCGACTCCGCGGTTCCGCAGGCGGACGACGCGGCCCCCATTGTGTACGGCCGGATCGAATGACCACACTAGCTCTCCGGTTGCCGCATTGAGCGCCACAGCCTTCGAGCCTGGCGAGGAGAAATACATGAGGCCGTCGATGACCAGCGGGTTGGAGTACATCGACGAGCGTTCCGACGCGTCGCCGGTATGGTATTCCCAAGCACGCGCCAGCTTGTGTACGTTTGTCGCATTGATCTGCGCCAGCGGTGAATACTGATTGCCGCCGGGGTCGCCGCGATAGACCGGCCAGTCCACGCGTTGGTCGGGAGCGGCGGAACTGTTGTTCCCGGAGCCGCTGCCGCTCGTCTGAGCCAAGACCAAGCCGGCAAGGCAGAGAGATATTCCAATACTGACTACATGAGCCAGGCCAATCCTCGAAACCGTTCGACTGCCCGTCGTCATCATTCGTGCTCCTTACAACCAGCTTTCCGCGAAGCCAGACGCCCCTAGCTCAATTCCGCGCCGGCTCGGCCGAGTTGATTTCACTCAACCCTCCCGGCCGACCGTTTCCGTCGCGTCCTCGGAGACGCGCGTCGCTCAGTTTAGAAGATGATCTTGATGCCGCCCTGCATCTTCCTTCCAGGACTTGCGTTTGTGAGTTGGCCGAATGTCGGATTGCCAAGCGTGCCGCCGGGAAATCCAAAGTTCGTGTGATTGAAGAGATTGAAAACTTCCCAGCGGAACTGCAAGTCCCAGGGTTGATCTCCCATCGAGAAGAGCGTCGTCCTCTTCATCATCGAAAAGTCGACGTTCTGGTAGCTCGGACCAATCAAGCTGTTGCGTCCGAGATTGCCGTATGTGAACGGCTCATTGCGCGCGAACGCGGCCGTATTGAAGAATTGCTCAACGGTGCTGCCGCCGGGAACGTCCCGCCAGTCTCCAACAACGTTTGCCCTATTCGTCTGACCTGAGTTCGCCGGATCGCCGTTCACCGTTACGTTGAATGGACGCCCAGCCGTTAGCGTCACCAGACTGCCGACACTCCAACCGCCGAGGATGGCGTCGACAACAGGATGCATATCGCCGCCAAACTTCATGCCGCGGCCGAAGGGCAGGTCCCAAATGCCGCTCACCACGAAACGCTGACCGAGGTGGGTATCGGCCAAACCGCGCTCTCCTCTTAAGTTAGCCATGTTCTGAAATCCCGAGCCTGGTGATTGGCCCATGCCGTTGTCGCCGATAGCGTCGGAGAGCGCCTTGGACCAAATGTAGGAACCGAGAATGGTAAATCCGTTCGAGAACTGGTGCTCCACCTTGGCTTGCAGGGAATGGAAGTCTGACGTGCCGTTGTAGATCTGGTAAAGAATGGGCCCGATCGGCGACACGGTCACGCCCTGAACAGGTCCCGCGCTTCCAGGCACGCTCGTGGGAACAAACATACTCTTGAAACGCCGCCGTGCATTGACGTTGCCAGGCCCCAGCGTTTCAACATAGTTGGCATCGATCTTGTTGACCAGGTTTGATCCCTTCGTTCCGAAGTAGCCTACTTGAACCATCCAGTTGGGAGCGAGTTGGTACTGCATATTGAAGTTCCACTGCTCCGCATATCCGAAGTCCGGATTCATCTGGGTCGATGCGAGGCTCAACGATCTCGCATTCTCGAGCGCCAGTGCGTCGCCGGGGGTGCCGTTCTCCAGCAACGAAGTTGGCGTAATATTGTCCCCAGTGTTGTTGATCTCGATGTTGTACGGCGGGTTAACCAAGAGCGAGTCGGAATCGCCAAAAGGAGAGATTTTGGGCAGCGGGAAGTACACTCCATAACCGCCTCGCAGCACGAACTTCTCCGGGACTAGCTGATACGCAAATCCGACCCTTGGTTGAAAGTTATTGGTGTCCGTGGTAATGAACGACGGATTGACCGACCCGGCGGCGAAAACCAAACGCGGGCTGTCCGGGTCCGTTTCGAGGTCCACGTTGATCATCCGATTGTGCGTATCAACGAACGGATCGAAGTACTCGTAGCGAACCCCAAGGTTCAAACTGAGCCGCGACGAAACTCTCCAGTCATCTTGGACATATCCGCCAAGCGACTTAGCTCTGCCGGATATCCGCGTATTGGTACTGAAGACTTCCGTGTGGACCTGGCCTAGCAAGAAATCCGCAACGGCGTTGCCGCCCGAATTGTTCGTAGGTAAGTTTGTATACCGGCCATTAAATGTATAGTTGCCGAGTTCGCGTCTTCCGTTGAGGTTGTTGGTCTGAATCCACTGGATATCGGCTCCGAATTTGACCGCATGGTCCCCTGAAGTCCAGCTTGTATCCGACTTGAGCTGCCGCGTCTGGCCATTGGACCAGACCGGCTGAAAGTTTCCGACGCCGAGAGTTGCGTAGCCGGTAATGCTCATCGTCGGGAATCTTGCCTCAAGAGTGGACGCGGGTACGTCCAAGCCCACTTGGGCCGGTACATCACCCAATGCGATGGCCTCGGGAGAGAAGTTAATGAGGAAAGTGTTGGCATCCCAGCCAAGCTTCGTGGACGTCACCAGCGAGGGCGATATGACTCGCGACCACGTCAGGCCCGTGCTGTATCCCGTAACGTCCGTGACTCGCGTATTGCCGCCAAACGCCGGTGCGGGCAGGCTGGTTGACGCCGGTATCTCGTTGCTCTGGTAATTGAACATCCAAGACAGTTGATCCTTGTCCGACAGCTGGAAGTCGTTTCGGGTGTTGAACCGGTTGACATACTCCCGATTCGGCGGGTTGAAGATGAAGTTTTGGGAGAGTCGGCTGTTCTGCGGCTCGGGATAGAAGTCGATCAGCTGACGCGAGACGTTGTCGATTCGGTCATCTGGAATGCGGTTGCCTGGAAATGGTTGGCGCGTGTTGGTGGCCGCGTCATAAGTCAGCGGGTCGTATATCGGAGTCGACAATTCTGAAAAATCGCCGTCTCTCATCCTCGCCGTCGGAATCGTGTTATTGATCGTGCTGGACTCCCTGCGATCCAGCCTCTCATAGGCCACGAAGAAGAAGGCTCTGTCTCTAACGATCGGCCCGCCAAAACTCGCGCCGTAATTGTTGCGAATGAACGGGGGCTGCTCCTCAGGATCGAAGAAATTTCGTGCGTCCAAGTTGTCATTTCGAATGAACTCGTAGGCCGACCCATGGAACTGATTCGTACCCGACTTTAACGTAAGATTTACAACACCGCCCGCCGCTCGGCCAAATTCCGCGGAATAAGCGTTGGTTTGCACCTTAAATTCCTGGATGGCGTCGACCGACGGCTTAACGCTCTCGGCCTGATTGCTGTCGAACGAAGTGTCGTCTGTGTTGTTGTCGAACCCGTCTAGAAGATAGTTGTTGTCGGTGGTGCGCAACCCTCCAGCGCTGAAGCCTCCCGCTCGACTCTCAGTGCCGCTGTTCGCGCCTGTTGCACTACGACCCTGGCCTGGAGGCTCAAGGGCGCCTTCGGAGAGAAGCGATAGTTGCAGATAGTCGCGGCCGTTGAGCGGCAGGTCAGCCACTCGCCGGGACTCGATAACTTGCCCTTGAGACGCATCGACGGTTTGAATCAAGTCTTGCGCGGCCGTCACGGTGACTTGCTCCGTCACGTCCCCCAGCTCCAACTGCAAATTGACGACGGCCGTCTCCTGTACGCCCAAGGCGATACCTTGTCGGACCAGCCGCTTGAAACCCGATAGCTCCGCCGACACTTCGTACGTTCCCGCGCGGAGGGGCGGCGAGGTATAGCGACCGGCCTCGTCGGTTGTGGCCGCGATGCGTCTATTGGTGTCGACGGCCGTTATGGCAACGTCGACTCCGGGCACAACGGCGCCTGTGGCGTCGCTGACGGTTCCGGCGATTCGACCCGTATCCGCTTGGCTGAATGCGGGCGGCGGAGATAGGAGCAGTAACCAGGACGCCAGATGGGTCGCGGCCAACACGCGCCATTCGCATGGCCTGCTCGCGGTTTCGATCTTTTGTGTCATTTGTTGCTCTCCCACACACATCAAATGATGAAGCGACCGCCTTACGAGGTCCTTCGGATCACTTCATCCTTTCCCCTTGAGACTGGACTTTCCCGTGTCACGTTTATCGACGACGACCGGCTTGTACTCGGCCCGTAGCGCCTTAAACTCACGCGTACGCGCAGTAATAGCGATCTCAGTAGGCAGACGCTCGATGGACGACGCCCCAAAGAAGCCGTTGAGACCGCGGACATGTTTCAGAATCTCGGCAACGTCGCTTGGCTCGGCGATGGGTCCGCCGTGACAGAGCACGAGGATGTCGCTGCGTTCGCTCCTGCCGGCGGCAATGATTCGCTGGACGAAGCCTGCAGCCTCTTCCAGGGTCATGGCGCTCTTCGCTCCGATGGCTCCTTTGGTGGTGAGCCCAGCGTGGGCGACGAGGACGTCCGCTCCGGCCTTCGCCATCTCGCGAGCCTGCTCCTCATCGAATACATAAGGGCAGGTCAGAAGGCCGATATCGTGAGCGCGCGCGATCATCTTGACCTCTTTGCGGTAGCTCATCCCCGTTTCTTCGAGGTTCATGCGGAACATTCCATCGATCAGCCCCACTGTTGGGAAGTTCTGGACACCCGCAAAACCCATCTGCTGGAGGTCCCGCAGAAACTTATCCATTACGCGAAACGGATCGGTGCCGCAGACCCCCGCCAAAACGGGCGTACTGCGAACGATCGGAAGGACCTCTCGGGCCATCTCGACGACGATCGCGTTTGCGTCTCCATACGGCATAACGCCGGCCAGCGATCCAAGTCCGGCCATCCGGTAGCGGCCAGAGTTGTAGATGATGATTAGGTCTGCGCCGCCTTCCTCGGCGCACTTCGCCGACAAGCCAGTACCCGCGCCGGCGCCCAAAATCAGGTTGCCCGCATCGGCTATGGACCGAAGTCTGCTTTTCCAATAGTTCTTGTCTGTGGTCATTTCGTATATCCGAGAAAAACGGCTAAGAAACAGTGCTTTCTTTAGACGTCCGGCTGTGTCGTGCGCTGAGATCCAACAAGGTTTGGACGGCGCGGCTCGCAAATGCGGCATCGTTGATATTGCAGTCGATTTCAATCAACGGAATGTCGCCTCGCAGTTTGGATCGAATTCCGTCAATACAAGCGCGATCCGCCGCTTCGTCCCAGAAAGGACCCGACGGTGAATCGAGCATGGAGACGCCCCGCTTCGGAACCAAAATCGTTACCGGTCCCGCACAGCGATTCGCGGTATCCGCGATGAGACGTCCGATTTCTTGATTCTCTTCCGCGTTCGTGCGTAACAAAGTCACGTTCTTGTTCCACTCATAGAGCAGGCGGGAAGAATACTTCTCAGGGACCGTTTCACGTGGGCCGAAATTGCACATGTCGACGCAGCCCGGCGCCAGCACAACGGGAATAGCGCTCTTCGCTCCAATTTCAACCCGCTCCAGCCCTGCGGTGAAAACGCCTCCGCATACTTCGTCCGCTAATTCAGTAGTCGTGAGATCGAGAAGGCCCGCAATGTGTCCTTCGCTTACGAGCCGCTGCATTGTCCCGCCGCCGCTCCCGGTGGCATGGAAGACAAGCACTTCATACCCGGCGTGAGTCAGTTGATCCCGTGCCTGATCGATACAAGCCGTCGTATTGCCAAACATCGAGGCCGCTATCACCGGCAAATCGTCCGACTCAGGCCGCGGGGCCTGCACCATGGCCGCAATCGCGGCCGCGGCATTGGTGTAGATTTCACGGCTTATCCGGTTTAACCCCGCCACGTCGACGACGGAGTGCATCATTGTCATGTCCGCCGAACCCACATAAGGTGACAAGTCGCCCGCAGCTACGGTAGACACCAATAGCTTGGGAACGCCGATCGGCAGGCCTCGTACGCCGGCGCTGAGGATGGTCGTTCCGCCGGTACCGCCCATGCCGCACACGCCATGTACCCGCCCTTCCTCGTACAAACGGAGCAAGATGCGGGCAAGCCCGTCCGACATGACGCGCATCGCGCGCGTCTTGTCTCCCGACTCGCGAAGAGCGTCGATATCCGCTCCCCCTGCCCTCGCGATCTCCGCACTGCTAATGTCGGGCGTCAACGTCGGCGCGCCCAACACGCCGAAATCGATGGTGAGCGCCCGAACGCCGTACGACCGAATGGCATCGACTAGATACCCGTAGTCCGGCCCCTTCGTATCGAATGCGCCCGGCGTTGCCACCGTCCTCATATCCTGCCTCCCGTGTACGGTGAGTTGTCGTGACGCAAACGCGGCGAACTGGCTCTATCGCTGGCGAAGGGGAGGAAGGCTGGGCGGCCGCTGAAGGGGAACGGCCGCCCAACCAGGGGTGAAGGGGGTACAATCTGAGTCAGCCTGGCCACTCTACTTGGAGCTCAATCAGCACTTTGTATACCGATTGTTCCGATACAATCCAAATGGTCGCTTTGAGCGTAATGCAGAGCAGTCCCCAAGTCAAATCAATTTTTACGGTTTTTTGGCATCCGGCGACGGAGTTTGGTCAACCAGCCGCCAAAACCAGGGATACAATTGGAGCACAATGAACTGGCGCATACCCCAACTCATAACAGAAGGCGCCGCACCGCAATACGAGCAGATCGCCAATGCTTTTTGTGAGGCTATTGAGAATGGTCAGCTACGGCCCAACGAACGGCTGCCCACTGTGCGCGGTTTGGCTTCGGAGCTAAACGTCAGTTTGAAGACCGTCGCTGCAGCCTACAAATCCCTGACACAACAAGGCTGGACAAGAGGTGAGATCGGCCGCGGGACGTTTGTGGCCGAACGGCGGGAACCAACGCTCGACCGGCGACATAGCGCCACTGCCAATAGGACAAGCCATCGTCCCGGCAGGAAGAGTCCTTGGCGTAGACGAGCGCTCACCAATCTCGTCCACCGCTTGCGATCCGCGTATCCCAATGCGACCAACTGCAGCTTCGGCGGTCCCGACGAGAATCTATTGCCTCTCACGCTGATCAAGAAGTATTGGCGTGCCGCCTCTGATTCACTCACCGGCCAAGACCTGCAATATCAAACCGCGGATCCTATTGAGGAGCTAACCGCACTGTTGCCCGCGCGATTAATTCGGGACGGCATACCCGTCGATGCCGCTGACTTAATCATCGGCACCTCGGCCCACCAGATGATTGGTCTCGCGGCGGAAGTAGTGAGCCGCCTCCATAACAACGCAGAAGCGGTATTCGCAGTCGAACAACCAGGCTACAGCACGATTTTCGATACCTGGGACCGAGTAAGCGTCCGGATGATTGGTTTCGAGATGCACGAAGACGGGGGCTCTCTCGAGTCTCTAGAGTCTGCGATCCAAGCCGGGGCTAACGCCGTTCTCTTCACGCCACGCGCCCAAAACCCAACCGGCTGCTCTTGGACGCCTCGTCACCTGCGAGCCTTGGGCGACTTGCTCGACCGCTACCCAGGGGTTGTCATTATTGAGGACGATTACTTTGGCGAAGTAGCGGAGGCGAGGGCTGGATCTCTACTTGCCGACAGAAGGCTCGAAGAGCGGGTCGTCTACTTGCGATCGTTTTCCAAGGCCATCGCGCCGGACTTAAGACTCTGCCTAGCCGCCGCCAAGTCGCCGTTGAAGGCTCTGCTGCAAGAAGCGAAGGGCGATGCCGACGGTTGGAGTTCGCGCCTCCTCCAGAAGGTCCTGGCGGGAATTCTCCAGGACCCGGAATTGGATCCTTGGCTCAACCAAGTTCGACAGAATTACCGCATAAGGCGGAAGAGTGCAGCGGAGGTTCTGACGACAACGACTCCTTCAGGCGTTCACGTTTGGCCGGGTCGCGACGGAGTCAACCTGTGGCTTCACCTTCCTTCAGGAATTGACGCAGTCGACGTCATCGAACGGGCCGCAGCGCTCGGGGTTATCGCCGCACCTGGGGAGATTTTCTATCTCTCCCCGGGCCGTCACGATGCTATCCGATTCAGCGTGGGCGCCCTGGCAACCGACAAGGCGGCGGCGTGCGCGGAAATTATCGTGGAAGCGATCCGGCAATCAGCGGGCAAGCCGTCGACGACGATTCACGTCTAACCTTAACCTTGCCTCATCGACGCCCACGGCTCGTCGGCCGCCACGTCAACGAGTTCATAGCCCTGCGGCCCAATGCACGGTCCGAGGATGGCGAGGATTTTCGCGGAACTCGAACTGAGATTGAAAGAGGCATGGACAACGCCGGACGCGATGAAGGCTGAATCCCCGGACCTGAGCATCCGGCACTCGCGATCAATCCACTGTTCGACTTCGCCCTCGATGACGTAGATGGATTCATCCTGCTGCGGATGCTTGTGAAAGTTGTGCCCGCAACCGGGATTCAATATGACTTCCAGCACCACCAGTTTGTTCGAGCCGGTTGACGCAGGGCTGCTGAACCAAGCGAGCGCTCCCCAGTCCAGTTCTTCTCGCTTAACTTCTCTCGCGCTGACGAAACCGCCCATAACTCCTCCTGGATATTGCTTGATGCCGGCGCTCGCGCTTATGAGGCGCTCCGGTACTCTCAGCGCTGAACGCGTCCTAGCATCCTAGGACATGCATGCCAAGAACAACAAGCCGGCAAGTCCTAGCGCGGCGTGAGTGTGCGTTCAATCGCTCGGCATCGCTGTTGCTGACGCTCTTAGAATCTGGATACAACTGAGCATGCATCTGCCGTTGTGGTAAGCCGCCTTCCACTCATGCCCCTTCTGCCGTAGGACCGTTCCGTCCGGCTTCACTTGGTCAAACCACTCTCCCTTGTTGCGGTCGATGAGTTCTCGATCGACGAACTCCCACGTGCGCAGGAAGACGTCTAGCGCTTCCGGCTGGTCAAAATGTCTGTGCGCGTAGAGCAGGCCTAGTAACGCCTCAGCTTGCACCCACCAGATCTTCTCGCGGCGGTGCGCCGGCCTGTTCTCCTTCCCATAGAGGTAAAAGCCGCCGCGACGCCAGTCGAAGCCGTTGTGAAAAGCGTGCTGCAGAATATTTCGGAACATCTCGTGGAAAGGCTCGCTGGGAATATTCGCGGCCAGACACGCGTCGATCGCCAGATGAATATTTTCTAGGTCGTGCCCGTAAGAGACGAGAGAGTTGCGGTCGATATCCGGCGGCCGCCAATTCCGTTCAAATGAGTCGTAAGAACTCGCGGACCCGCTACGCATGACCGTTTTCGTCTGTATCTCAATCAGCTCAAGCAACCGCTGCCGAGCCAGAGGCGAAGGCGCAAGTCTGTTATACGACGTCACCGCCTCAAGTAGGTGCAAGTGAGTATTGGTCGTCTTATCCCACTGTCGGTAGGGCCCTGTATAGCGCGCCACGCCGGCTGGCGCTTCTCGCCAGTCTCTGCCGGCAAACTCCAAGTATCCGCCGTGCTCGTCGTCGTGTAGGCGATCCTCCATCACCTGGAACAGCTCTTCCGCGAAGGCCCGCGCCGAGGGGTCGCCCATCGAAAGCGCATACTGCGACAGAGCGAATAAGGCGAAGGCTTGGCCGTAGGCGTCCTTGCATTCTCGAGTGACTCGCGAGCCTGAGCGATTCACTTCCCAATAGAAGCCTCCATTCTCCGAATCGTGCAGCTTACTGCGAAGAAATTCATAGCCGGAGGCGGCAGCGGCCATCAGTGCGCTGCGCGGGTTATTTGGAGGTTCGACGCCGTTAGCGATCACGCTAGAGAAGAACCACAGCATTCGCGATTGCGTAATCAGCCCCTTGCGATCAAGCTCTAAATACTGGCCGTCGGAATCGAAGTCGACAAGATAACCGCCGTGCTCTTTGTCCAAACACCGCGGCAACCAGAAATCGATAATGTTGTCGCGCAGTACGGTCTCAAATTCCGGGAGAAGCTGCCGAACTGAAGCGAGATCCGTATGATCGCGCCGGCTAGCGAATCTAGCCGTTTGGAGACGATGCTCCAATCCTTGCAACCACGTCTCGACTCGATATCGTCCACGCATCCCTGGTCGCGTTCGAACTTTCTTCAGTCACGGACAGCAGCACCATGGATTTGACGAGGGCTGCGATCGGCCGGAATGTTAGCTCCGTAGACTTTCGGCGACCGCGTGCGCCAGCCGCCTCGTGCTAGATCCAACATGGGCCGCACAGTCAACCAAGCCCAATTCGTGATGCACTCCCGGGCGGATGCAGAGGCTGGATTAGCCTGACCGTATTTCGCAATGCCCGTTTCGAAGCATGCGTCGTATTCCAGGCAGGCCGTGCCGAACATCCGATCCCACACTGTGAAGTATGTGCCGTAGTTCTTGTCCCAGTGGCGGCTCTCCTGCGAATGGTGAAGCCGATGGAAGCACGGGTTATTAACCAATTGGCCGATCGGACCCAGCGTAATTCGCGTGCCGCTGTGAATAAAGAAGGCCCATAACTGTCCCAACAACACGATTGCCGTAACGACAATGGGATCGGCGCCCAGGATCATCATGGGTCCGCCCGTGATTATGGATCCCGCGATCTTCTCACCGATGTGACTGCGGTACTCCGTCGTGGGACCGACTTCTGAATCGGAGTGATGCACCGCGTGAAACGCCCAAAGGAAAGGAACCTTATGCATCATCGTGTGTCGCAAGTAGCTGATGAAGTCACCAATAACCAACAGCAGTAAAAAATCCGCCGGCAACGAGAACTCTCTTAACACGCGAACGTTTAGAAAA
>CAZYOX010000123.1:0-11011 GCA_964649285.1 uncultured Bryobacterales bacterium
TTCGAATGCTGCGCTCGAAATGGCATCAGGGGAGTTCATCGCCCTGCTGGACCACGACGATACCCTAGCGCCGTTCGCTCTCTATGAGACGGCGTTACTGCTCAACCAAGATACGTCAGCCAACTTCATTTACTCCGACCGCGACGAAATCAGCGAAGACGGCAAGACGCGTTTCAATCCCTTCTTCAAGCCGGGTTGGTCGCCGGAAATTTTGATGAGCGCCAACTACCTGACGCATCTTTGCGTGATTCGCGCGGCCAACGTACGCGACATAGGCGGGTGGCGGCCGGAGACGGACGGAGCCCAAGATTGGGATTTGTTCCTCCGTGCGGCACACAAACACGGCGGCGTTCGGCACGTCCCGAAAATTCTGTATCACTGGCGTCAAACGCCAACCTCTGTGGCCGTGGGAGGATTGGACGCGAAACCCTACGCTAGAGCAGCGCAAGTCCGCACGGTGGACTCCTACTGCCGCAACGCAAACCTGCGGCAGAGGGCGTCTTTTGTCGACGGAAAACCTAAGATCATTTGGCGACTTCGCGACCTTCCGTCCGTCTCTATCATCGTCGTCCGCGGCGCCATGGGAGGCGATACGGAGGAGAAAGCGAAACGGATTGCGATGCGCCCTGAGTGCGAGACAGCCGAAGTTGTCTGTGCGGCGACTGAGGGTCCCGCGGGCTCGGAAGAGAGTTTGAAATGGGTATCCGTGCAGGCAGGCTCCGGCGTCGTCGATCAGGCTCAGCAACTCGTTGACGCCTCCACCGGAGACGTGCTCGTGTTCGTTGACAGCAACATCCAGCTTGACGCCAGCCACTGGCTGAGAGAAATTGTTGGCCCGCTGTTGTTGCCTGGCGTCGGCCTGTGCGGCTGCCACTTTTCCGATGACCTAAGCGCCGTCGTACACAACGTCGGCATTGCCTTCGACGACGAGGGAAACGCCTCGCGTGTTCGCCCACGGTATCCCCAGGCCCCCCTCCTCCGCGCATGGGATGAATGGCTGCGCAATTGGAGCGCGGCAAGCGGAGCGTGCTTCGCAATTACACGTAAGGTCTGGGATGAGGTCGGCGGATTCTCGACGCCGAACAGCCATTCCCGGCCCGACATTCGACTCTGTCTCAAACTCGCCGAGCGAGGCTTGCGCGTGGTGACGAATCCGGCGGCGAGAGTGCGCCAGACGGCAACGGCTGCGCTTGAGCTCCCGCTGCAAATCCAAGACGAAGAGGACCGGCGGATCGTCCGCAGCGTCTTTCCCCATGGAGATCCGCACATCAATCCCAACATGCGTTTGCGCGACGGCCTGCTGACGTCCCGTTGAGTGGGATTATTTCGAATTCCAAAGCAACAATCGGAGTGCGCGCTTCGGCAGGCCCATGTACATTGAGTTTCGTGAGCACGCAAGCGAATCCGTCATCAGCCGTAGAAGCAAATATGTGGGCAGCCGTGGTTCGGCGAGATCCAGCGGCCGATGGACGGTTCTACTACTCCGTGTTAACCACCGGCGTTTACTGCAAGCCTTCCTGCGCGGCTCGTCGACCGCGCCGAGAGAACGTTGCCTTCTACCGCGACACGGCGGCCGCGGAGAGGGCTGGCTTTCGGCCTTGCAAGCGCTGCAAGCCCGACTTGCCGGCTCCGGCGGTCCGCAACCAAGCGCTGGTCGGGGACATTTGCCGCATCATCGAACAAGCCGAGGGGACGCCCTCGTTGGCCGCTCTCGCCGCAAACGCCGGCATGAGCGCGTCCAAGCTGCAACGCACGTTCAAAGCGGTGGCTGGCGTAACGCCCAAGGCGTACGCTTCCGCTCAGCGGGCCAAGCGGCTGCGTGAGCGCCTGCAGCGGGGCGACGCCGTCACGGACGCATTGCACGGAGCCGGCTTTGGTTCGAGCAGCAGACTCTACACGCAGGCAGATAAGCTTCTTGGCATGCGGCCCAGCGATTTCCGCGCTGGCGGCGCAGGGACCGAAATCCGATTCGCCGCGGGCGAGTGTTCGTTGGGCTCGATCGTCGTCGCGGCTAGCACGCGAGGTATTTGCGCCATCCTCTTGGGCGACGACGTGGATCGGCTCGTTGCCGACCTTCAAGAGCAGTTCCCATCCGCGCAACTCTCGGCCGACGATCCTGTGTTCGATGCATGGGTGGCTCGAACGGTCGGCTTCGTGGACGATCCACGAATCGGACTCGGCTTGCCTCTGGATATTCGCGGCACGGCGTTTCAGCAAAGGGTCTGGCAAGCGCTATGCGACATTCCGGCGGGATCCACCGCCTCTTACGCGACGGTCGCGGAGCGCCTTGGACGACCAGGGGCCGCCCGCGCCGTGGCCCGCGCCTGCGCCTCCAATCGCATCGCAGTCGCCATCCCCTGTCATCGAGTCGTGCGTCAGGACGGGGGAGTGTCTGGTTATCGTTGGGGCGTCGAGCGCAAGCAAGCCTTACTTCAGGTTGAGCAACAGACTAAGTCTTAGTCGGCTCGTCTTCAGAGTGCTCGTCTTCGAGGACCTCGCCCTTTAGCTTCTCCGCGGGCCAGAGCACGAATAGTGCAAGCAATGCTGCGGCAGCGGCCAGCAAATACAGGCGGGCGCCGCATGCCGCGCCAACGGCGCCGGTAACCCAAATACTTGCCGCGGTGGTGACCCCTTCAACTCTGTATCTGGATTTGACGATCGACCCGGCGCCCAGAAAGCCAATCCCCGTTGCAACTCCCGCAATAATGCGCGATGTATCCACGGAAATTCCATCTTGGCCTGCGGCCTGTTGCGACAATTGCACGGCCGCCGAGACAAATATCGCCGCGCCCAGCGATACCAGCATATGCGTGCGAAGGCCTGCGACTTTTCCGTGAACTTCGCGATCCCAGCCGATCAAGGCGCCCGCCAGGGCGGCGACGCATAGCGGGGCGATGACTTCAAGAAAGCCCTGTTGCCAATCGAAGGGCATACCTTTCCTTAAGGTCAATCATCCCAGAACCCGACCCTTGCGTAGAGGCATGGGTAGCGCTCATTGTTTCTACAAGCTAGATGCTGAGAACGGGGCACGGCGATTGCCTAATCACGCCGTAAGCGTGAGTCAGAAGACCATTCAGGCTGCCTTTGCCGCCATGCCGACCCATCACGAGCAAGTCCAGGCCACGGTCCCGAACCTCCCTTGGTATGACTTCCTCAGGCGAACCGAATTCCACGACGGGCTCGGCCGAAACGTTCGCGGCGTCTATAAGCTTTTGGATCTCTGCGGTGGCTCGATCTTGTATGCTGTCAGCCGCCTTTCCGGTCGGCGGAGGCATATCCTCGGAGAAGGCCGATATCGCATGGATGACAGTCGTCACTTTGGCGCCGTAACCGGTCGCGAAGTCTTTCGCGATCTCCAAAATTTCGGCGCTTCGCTCCCCTGAATCGATAGCACATCCAACGTTCGTGTAGGGCTGCGAAGCCATCGCGTCTATCTCCTCGACATGGGCCCCTGTAAGCACCGGACAGGTAAGTTCACTAAGCACCTTGGATGTGACGGAGCCGAGAATAAAGTTGCGGAGTAATCCATGTCCCGACGTCGGCATCACGATTAGGTCGATCTGCCGCTCTCCGACAATCCGCTTGATCACCGCCACCGGCTCCGCCTTAATGACGAGGTGCTCCGTTGCATAGCCGGGAACAGCCTCCTCCAAGAACTCGACAAGAAGCTCATCCAGGCATGCTTCCTGATCGGGAGGATCCGGAGCTAAGCCGCCCGGATATCCGCTCGCCAAAACCGGGTTGTAGGGATGCCCCGGAATGGCGTGCAGAACGAGCACGTCCGCATTGAAATGCTTGGCGATGTTGACTCCATGCTGAACCGCCGGTCCCGAACGGGCAGACAAGTCAACAGGGACTAGAATCTTTCGGATTGCCAACATCGACCTCACCTCACATGGAAGATCGAGGAAAGCTGAAGTGTGTTACGCCCACCGGGCAGCGACGGGATTGCCCCGCCGCCGCTCCGGCGTTTAAGCTGTAGCGCTCAGTTGGCTGTGCTCGGCCGCGCTTGTGGTGAGACAGGCTCGAAGCTTCGCTTTCGCGCGTGAAATGCGTACGCGTACCGTGACAGGATTGAGGCCAGTCTGCTCGGCGATCTCGTTGCTGCTGTAGCCAGCCATGTAATGTGCCTGAAGCAGTTTCCAGTCGCCCTGCGAACAGGATTCCGCGCTTCTGTTTAGATCGACTCGGGCCGTGGCGTTATCGGGACCCACTGAAAATTCGCGTACCGGCATGGCCTCCTCACGGCTCTCTTTGCGATAGCGCCCTCGAAAGATGTTGAGGGCAATCGTATTGACCCACTGAACGACGCGCTTCGCCTCTTTGAGGTGCTTGCGCTTCTCCCATCCTCGGGCCCAGGCGGCCTGCGCCGACTCTTCCGCCGTCGCCGCTTCCACACCGCGGGACAACAAGAACCGTACGGTCTTCTGGAATCCGAACTCGTAAGCCTGTGCGTAATCTGTGGTCGTCATAGCTCGTCCTTTTCGGGCGCTTTGCGAGCCTCGTTGCAAACCACGGGCCGTTCGGCCGATGTAATAGATTCAGTACTTTCGGACTATTGACGCGGAGAGGGCGGCGGGAATATTTGCAGGGCGGGAAAAGTTTACCCAGGGAATCAACCGGGTGCAAGCAAAGGGGGCCCGCCTTCTCGGCAGGTCCCCTCGGGGCGTCGGGTGTCGGTTCGATCCTATTTGACGTGCAGTTCTTCGAGCGTTGCGGCGTTGATCCGGCCCGTGACAGGCAGATCCTCATCCTGCTGGAACTCTCTCACGCTGGACCGAGTCTTGTCGCCGGCAATGCCGTCGATCGGGCCATTGTAATAGCCCCTTTCCATCAGGGCCTGCTGAACTCTCTTGACGTCGTCTCGGTCGATGTCATCCATATCCACATCGTCGTCAAAAAAGTCCCCGATAGCGTCGGCAGTCTTGACGGCGCCGCGTGTGGTGTGTTCGACCGCGGCTCCGACGCCTTTGCCGACCCCGTCGATGCCTTTCTCGGCGCCGTCGCCGGCCTTCTCAACGGCTCTTTCCGTGGCGCCGCCGGCTTTCTCCCCAGCATCCCGTTTGTCGTCTTGGGCGTAAAGAACTGAGGACGATGCGCCCGCCATGATTATCGAGAGCGCCAACACGGCCGGTTGAAGTAGTTTGGTCATTTTTCCCTCCTTTCAACGAACCTCATGGGCGCTGCCGCAGGTCAGGCCGGCCGTCTCAGGCGTGAGCGGTATTGATCAATCTGCCGATCAGCGGCCTCGCGCGCGATGCCGTACCGCTCTTGGATTTTGCCAGCGAGCTTCTCGCGATTACCGGCGATGACGTCTAGGTCATCTTCCGTGAGCTTGCCCCATTGTTCCCGGGCAGAACCCTTGAATTGCTTCCAGTTGCCTTCGATTTGATCCCAGTTCATGGTTTTCTCCTTTCTTTTCCTCAATCGCCTGCTCAAAGATCACGGTTCTCAAACAACCGATCGGCCTTGCACGGCGCGCGCGACCATCGAAACAATGAACAGCACCAGAAAGACGAAGAACAGGATCTTCGCGATGCCGGCGGATGCTCCGGCAATGCCGCCGAATCCAAGCATGGCCGCGACAAGAGCGATGATCAAAAAAGTTAATGCCCATCCCAACATGGTGAACCTCCTAGAACGGCGTGTTTTAGGGCTCCGTCGTTCACTGGGTAGAGCGGCTTAAAGCGCTAAACGTTTCACGATAGGGATGGAGTGGGCTGACTGCTGCGGGGCCTCGCGGACGCTGCTGTTGGCCTTTAGACCGAAGGTTTCGGAGGTGAGGCGGTCTCGCCTCCAGCCCACGGCGCGAACATGTCTATGCGACATATTTCAATAGCCCAGAGGGTGAGTGGTGGGTCAGCAACTCTCCACGTGCCCGCTTCCCTTTCCCGCGTTGGCCCGGCCGCCCCTCCCAGGCCCGGCGCGTCCGCGATCAAACCGCCGACTTGATCGACGGGGGCCATTATATAGCTGTGAAGTCGTCTACCCTCTGGTAGGATGACGGCAGCTAGCGGCGCCATGCCTATATCGATCCCAAAACCTCTGACGGGCCTCGTCTTGGCTGTTGCCGCCTGTCTATTCTTACTTGTCGCGCCAGTCCGGTTGTCCGCCGAACCGCTTGACCGCGAAGTCGCTGAGTGGGTGATTTGGATGGGCGGCACCGTCGGCGTGGAGGGCCAACCCGGCCGCGTGAATGACCTCGAAGCCCTGCCCGACGGCGACTTTGCCCTGGAATTGGTCGACCTGGTCGGCTGCAACATCTTTCCGCCCGACATGCAGCGGCTGATCGGCCTGACAAGACTGCGAGTGCTGAACCTGCCCGGCCCCATGTGGAATCCTCGCGCCGGAGCCCGCACCGACTACAGCCGTCACCTCAAGCATGTCGCCGGGATTTCGACGCTCGAAGAGATCACCATCAGCTACAGCTTCTTGGACTCGATCAAGTTCCAGGACGACGGCTTGGAAGAAATTGCCGGGCTGCCGAACCTCCGCGTGCTCAGCCTCGAGCGCACGCGCGTTGCCGGCCACAAGCTAGAGCCCTTCAAGAAATTGGAAGAGCTCGACATGACCTACAACCCGGCCGATGACGAGGCCTTGCGCCAACTACAGGACAAGACCAATTTGCGGCGGCTCTTGTTTGGCAGCACATTGATTACCGATGCTGGCCTGCCTTACCTCAGCAACTTGACGCAGCTCGAGCAGCTAAACCTCGACGGCACGAAGATTAGCGACAAGGGGATTGCGCACCTGGCAGGCTTGGTCAATCTCAAGAAATTGGGCTTGCTGGGCGCGGATTTGACGGATCAGGGCCTAAAGAGCTTGATGGGCATGACAAAGCTGGAAGAGTTAAACCTCTACCGCACAAAGGTCACCAACGTTGGCCTCGAATCCCTGAAATCGCTGAAGAACCTGCGCGAGATCGACCTGCGCTATTCCAACGCCACGATGGCAGGCGTCGAGAGTTTGCGCGCCGCGTTGCCTAACGCCAAGATCGACTTCCTCGACATTTCCGTCCGGCCCGCGATCCCCCAGGGCGCGGACGAAGTGTTGTCGCAGCGCACGCCGGAGGCCGTAGCCCAATGGGTGGACGCGATGGGCGGCAAAACGACGATGGAAGGCGGCCGCCTGGTGGGTGTTTCGCTTAGTTCCACCAGCGTTACCGATGAGTTGCTGGAGAATATCGCCGGGCTCACCTCGCTGCGCAAGCTGGAGTTGCAATACACCGACATTGGCGACATCGGCGCGCGGAGCCTCAAGGGTCTCAGCGGCCTCGAAGACGTCAACTTGACCGCCACGATGATCTCCGACGCCGGCTTGGTCAATCTGCAGGGCATGCCCCACCTGAAGCACTTGATGCTGCGGCACACGCCGATCACCGGGACCGGTCTCGCGAATTTGGCGGCGGCGACAGGCCTCACGGATCTGGATCTAAACAGCGCTCCAGTCACTGACGAAGGCCTCGACCGTATCGGCCAATTGAGCTCGCTGAAGCGTCTTTCCCTCGCTTACACCAACATCACCGACGCGGGACTCCCCAGGTTGCAAGGGCTGAAGCTCGACGAGCTCGACTTGGCCGGCACCGACATAGGCGACGACGGAGCCATTCATCTGTCGGCCTTCACAACGCTGAAGTCGCTGTCGATGAGCTACACGCGCGTCACCGACAAAGGTTTTCCGTTGCTCGACACTCTCGTGAATCTCGAATCCCTCGACTTGGTGCGAACGCGCATCACCGACCAGAGCATCGGCGCCGTGGCGGCATTCAAGAATCTGCGCTCGCTCAATCTCGATTACACCGACGTCGGCGATGCCGGACTCGCTTTGCTGACAGGCCTAAGTCAACTAGAGCGCCTCAGTCTCGACAGCGCCAACGCGGGCAATGACGCCGCCGCGTCGATCAAGGAGTTCCGCAGCCTCAGGTGGCTCAATCTCTATCACACGCTGGTCGACCCGGAAGGTTATCAAGCGATTCGCAGTTCACTGCCGGAATGTAAGATCGTCTGGGAAGAGAAATCCGCCGGTCCGATGCGCCGTCGCGGCTAAGGGAAACTTTCATGAGACGACTTACGGTAACCGTCCTTCTCGCATCGATCTTGCTCGTTCCTGCCTGGGCCGTCAGTCCGCAGGAAGCAACCGCCTGGGTGGAATCCGTAGGCGGCAAGTACTCGCGTAACGCCGGCGGAGAGGTCGTGTCCGTCGACCTGCGTTCGACGTGGTTGACCGATGCGGATCTGGAGCGCTTGTTGGCATTCCCCAATCTCGAAGCCATCAACCTGAACTACACCAAGATTTCGGACCTTGCTCTCGAACGGATCGCTCCGCTGGAACATGTGAAAAGGCTCGATCTCTACTACACGGAGTACTTGAGCGACGCGGCAATCGCAAACATTAAGCACTGGCGCGAGTTGGAGCACTTGAACGTGCGAGGCACCAAGGTTTCGAGCGCCGTCTTTGAACATGTTTCGGGCATGACCAAGCTGCGTTTCCTGGACGTCGGCTTTAGCCGCGTCACTGATGAAGGTTTCGAAAACCTAGCCGGTCTCGAACATCTGGAGTCCCTCGCGTTCGGCGGCAACAAGATGAGCGGCGTCGGCCTGCCGTTGCTCAAGCTCCTTCCTAGCCTGCGTCGGCTCGAAGTCGGCGGGCAACAGCGCACCGACTCCGGCCTATGGAGCGTCGCGGTCAACGACTTCAACGTCGAGAGTCTGGCCCAACTCACCGGGCTCACCGAACTGAGCCTCACGGAAACCACTCTCTCCGACCGCGGCATCGCCGCGCTCGCCGCTCTGACGAATCTCGAAGTCCTCAACCTTAGCAAGACAACGGTCACCGCCCGCGGCATCGCCTCCCTTGCCCCGCTCACCAAACTGCGCCGGTTGGGTCTGGCTGAGGCGAAAGGCATCAACGATGACGCCGTGCCCTTCTTCAAGCAGCTCAAGAATCTCGAAGTCTTAGAAATCCCCGGAACCGGCGTCACCGGCGCCGGACTCGCACAGCTGGCCGAGATGCAACAGCTCAAGCGCTTATACGCAGCCGGAATCGAAGTGACCGCCGAACAAATCGACGCCTTTCGTAAAGCGGCGCCGCAGTGCAAGTTCACCTGGTGGCCCGCTCGCGAAAACTACGAGGGCATCGAAGACGAGGGGATGGTCTAGACGATTTCCGTCAACTTCTTATCGGCGGACGGGAAGGTATCTATCTTCGCGCCTACGACTTCTTCGGCCAACGTCAGGTACAGATCGCCGACCGTACCGGTGATCTTGGTGTGGCGGCCCGTCTTCAAGCTGCCGATGTGTCCGGCGACAATCATCGCCAGGCCGTTGTTCTTGTGCGGATTCGCCTCCGCATGCTCGTGCTGGAACAACACGCAAGTGTGATCAAGCAGCGTGCCGGCGCCCTCTGGCGTCGCCTTCAGCTTGGCTAGGAGATAGGCGAACTCCTCGACATGCCAGCGATTGATGTCGCGCATGATGCGTTGGCCCTTTGGCGTCTCCACTTCGCCATGCGTGTACTCGTGGTGACGGTCAGACGTGTAGCCTAACCAGGGGAACCGCGACAGGCCCTGACACTTGGTCAACATGTAAGACGCCACGCGCGTCTGACGCGAAGCTAGAGCATGCACCAACAGATCGCTCTGCAGCTTGGCGATGCGCGGCCAATCTTTTAGATCGCCGCCCTCCGGCGGTTGCTCGACGACTTGCGAATACTCCGGCGGCAAGCTGGCGACGGAGCGCTCCAGGCTGCGCACGGAAGTCAGATACTCATCCAAGCGCTGCTGATCGCTGTGGTCCAAATCGGACTTCAGCTTCAGGGCGTCGTCGCTCACCGCGTCGAGAATGCTCTTCTTACGGTCGATCCAATACTCTTCCTTCGAGCCGAACAGGCGATCGAACAACCTGTGCGGAATCATCTCCGGCGGCAGCGGACGATCACGGCCCGCCCAGCTCATGTTGCGCTGGATGCTTTCGCCGAAGGATTCCTGGCAAACGCCGATCTGCAGCGAACGGAAGCGGCTTTCTTTGCCCAATTGCTGAGCAACAACCTGATCCACCGAAGGGCCGCCCGCGCCGCGCCCGGTAAAGCCCAAGCCCGACACCAAGCCGCTCATCGAGTTATGGTGACCGTTGCCCGGCCCAGGAACGCGCGCGCCCGGATTGTCGATCCCGCTGATGACATGGAAATCGTCGCGGAAGCGCGCCAGCGGCTTCAAGCACGGCGTAATCTCATACGCTTCGCCCGTTTCGCGCGGAATCCAATACTTCTCGATGATTCCATTACCGTTGAACCAAGTCACGAAACGCGTTTCTATGGGCGCCGTCCCGACGGACGTTTCTGCCGCATAGGCCGTGCCGTTGGTATTGAACATTGCGTCAAGCGCCGGAAGTCCGACGCGGATTGCGGCTCCCGAGACGCCGACTCCCTGCAAGAATCTGCGGCGATCGATACCCTTACGCAACGACATACTATTCGGAACCTCCTCCCAAGAAGGGTTCGGACTTAACCAACGCAATCATTAACTCACGAAACTGGAAGCCTGTCGACTGGAAATGGGCCAGCATCGCATCGATGGCCGGCTGATCTCCGGCCTTCTCTTCTCTGCCCATGGCGTAGCGGAACAACTGTTTTACCACGCAACGCTGGCATGTCGGGTCGTTCGCCAAGATCTTGCCCAGTTCCTTCGGCGTCGTGAAATCAGAATTCTCGATTCCCGTTACATGAGCGGTCGTATCGAGATCCAGACTCACCACAACCTTCTCTTTATCGTCGGCGCTTTCTTCCTCGCCGCCCTTCCCGAATTCCAACGTCAACTTGTCCCGGTGGCGGCCGATGGCGTCATACTGCTCAAAGCCCACGCCAATGGGATCGATTAGCCTGTGGCAACTTTGACAAGGCGCGCTGTTCAAGTGAAGCGCCAATCGTTGGCGGTTCGTCAGGGGCTTGGCCTCAGTCACCTCCGGCAGCGTCGTATTGACTCCCGGAGGCGGCGGCGGCACGACTTGGCACAGAA
>CAZYOX010000124.1:0-11008 GCA_964649285.1 uncultured Bryobacterales bacterium
CGACCGGCATCGCCGTCGGCATGGCGACCAACATTCCGCCGCACAACCTCAATGAGGTTACCGATGCGGCGATTCAGTTGATCCAGCATCCGAACACCAAGCTGGATAAGCTGATCCAAATCGTCAAAGGTCCCGATTTTCCGACGGGCGGCATCCTGTGCGGCCGCTCCGGCGCACTGAAGGCCTATCAGACCGGCCGCGGCAACGTTACGGTGCGCGCCAGAACGCACTTCGAGTCCATCGGGGGCGGACGTCAGGCGATTATCGTCACCGAGATTCCTTATCAGGTCAACAAAAGCCGCCTGATAGCCCAGGCAGCTGGGCTGGTCAACGAAAAGAAGATCGAGGGCATCTCCGACATTCGCGACGAGAGCGACCGGCACGGCGTACGCGTCGTGTTCGAGTTGCGCCGCGGGGAGGAGCCCGAAGTCGTACTCAACAACCTGTTCAAGCAGACGCAGCTGCAGCACGGTTCCGGCATCATCATGCTGGCCATCGTCAACGGGCAGCCGCGCGAGCTGAACCTGCTTGAGTACCTCAAGCACTTCATCGCGCACCGCGCCGAAGTGGTGCGCCGCCGCACGGCGTTCTTGCTGGAGAAGGCCCGCGCCCGCGAACACATCTTGCTGGGCTTCCAGAAGGCTCTCGATCACCTGGACCACGTCATCGCCCTGATTCGCGCCGCCGGCAGTCCCGGCGAAGCGCGTGAAGGCCTGATGGGCCAGAGCGAGATCGATTACAAGGACTACCTGCGCGACCCCAAGAGCAAGAAGCCGGTCTTTGACTTCTCCGAAAAGCAAGCGCAGGCCGTGATCGAGCTGCAACTGCAGCGGCTAACTGGCATGGAGCGCCAAAAGATCATCGACGAGTTGGCCCAGATCCAAGTCGAGATTGCCGGATACCTGCTCATCCTCAGTTCCGACGAAGAACTCAACAAGGTGCTTATCGCCGAACTGCGCGAAGTGAAGAAGAAGTTCGGCGACGAGCGGCGCACGGAGATCGGCGAAGAAGTCGGCGATATCTCCATCGAAGACCTCATCGCCGACGAAGAGATGATCGTCACCGTGACCCACAACGGTTATCTCAAGCGGACGTCGCTCGACACCTACCGCAAACAAGCTCGCGGCGGACGCGGACGCATCGGCATGGGCACTCGCGACGATGATTTCGTCGAGCACCTGATCATCGCCTCGACGCACTCCTACATTCTGGTTTTCACCAACCTGGGTCGCGTCTATTGGCTCAAGGTCTACCAATTGCCCGATGTTGGCACTACCGGCAAGGGCAAACACATCGCCAACCTGCTCAATTTGCAGCCGGGAGAAGCAGTGCAGGCGTTCCGCACGGTGAAGGAGTTCGACAAGGACAAATTCATCGTGATGGTCACCAAGCAAGGCACGGTCAAGAAATGCTCGCTCGAAGAGTTCAGCCGGCCTTTGTCCCGCGGAATCATTGCCATTGGCCTCGATGACGGCGACGAGTTGATCTCGGCGCGGCTGCTTGAGCCCAATCAAGAGGTTCTGATTGCCACCAAGCAAGGCAAGGCGATTCGCTTTAGCCACGACGAAGTGCGACCCATGGGCCGCCCGGCGCGCGGCGTGCGCGGCATCAAGCTGGGCAAGGACGACGCCGTCATCTCCCTGCTGTGCGTCGATCAGACCGACCTGATTCTGTCAATGGCCGAGTTGGGCATCGGCAAGCGCACTCAATTGGAGGAGTATCGGGTAACCGCGCGCGGCGGCAAGGGCGTGATCAACATGAAGATCACCAAGCGCACCGGCGACGTCATCGCCGTCATGGCGCTTGCTGAAGACGAAGACCTGGTGATCATTACCAAGGGCGGCAAGATTATCCGTATCGATGCGGCGAAGATCCGTAAGACGGGCCGCTCCGCCTCGGGCGTCAAGCTGGTCGACCTCGACGGCGATGACCTGATCGCCGCTGCGGCAGTGGCCCCGCAAGCCCCCGAAGATGAGGAAAGCGACGACGGCCAGGGGACTCTGATCCAATAAGGTCGAGTTAGAACTTCTCCGTCACCGAGATGGGCTGGTTGAGGCGGAACTCAAGCCTTGTCTCGGGGCGCAAGACGACAGGCTCGCCGCGGGTTGCGGCGACCGTTCCTGCACCTGCGCCTGCGCCCGTTGCGGCGCCGATTCCCGCGCCCTTGCCGCCGCCGATAATCGCGCCGATGGCCGCCCCGATGCCCGCGCCGATGCCGACCTTGGCGGCGTCCTTCTTCTGCGTGCTGGGACCTTCCTGCTCGACGTACTGCGTTTCAATGGGAACCAACTGGCCGTCCTGCGTGGCCAATTGGGTCAACTCCAGCACGAGGAGCGCACGGCCTTTGATACGCCCAGCGCGATCGGCTTGCACGACCTTGCCGTTGACGTCTGCGCCTTTTTCCGCGATCACCAATCCGTCGACGACTAACGGCTCATCAAGCACCGCCTGAATATCGTCGCCTGCTTGGTTCCTCTGTGTCGAGAGCGTATGGTTGAGCCGGACCATGATGCCGAGACCTTCGGGCAAAGTCACGGTGCGCGGTTTGACGAAGTCGCCGTTCTTCACCAACGGCGGTTGCTCAACCGGCAGCAGCGGATCGGCGGCGACTGGTCTGGGAGCTTCAGCGATCTCGACGGGAGGCGGCGGGGCCGGCACGATGGGCTCCGGCGCGGGAGCCGGCTTGGTTACGGCCGGCGCCGTCGCTTTCGCGGGCTGAGGCCGAGGTTTGGCGGTTTGGACTGGCTCAGGTTTGGGTTCAATCGGCGCGGGTTCCGGCGCTACATCGGGAGTAGTTTCAGCAGCATCCGGGACCAACTTCGGCGCGACTTCCGCGGCGATTACGGGCTCAGCGGCAGGCTGCTCGAAGTACCGGGCGCTCAACAGCCCCACGATAGCTACCAGGCAAACAAGGATTCCGACTTGTACATATTTCATGGGTCGACCCCTCTCCGATAGACAGGACGCAGGGAGTCGTGAGCCGGTTTCAATGGAGCTTAAGGCAGGGGACAAGAGCCGACCGCACCGGCGAAACGGCTTTGTTCAGCCCATCCGGAGGGCGCCGAAGAACTCCGTTTGGCGACGATGAACTCGCCTGAACGCGAATCAGGCCGCACGCTCCAGTTCTCTGGCTTAAGCGCTAGCCGAGGCCCTGGAATCTGCGGCTCGTCGGCCGAGATCTGGCGAATGCTCCACGAGCGGCCGCCGTTATACGTTTCGTAGAGCCGATAAGCGTCGCCGGTGGCCGCTAGCTGTTCCAGCGTGAGAAAGCCGTGTGATGCGCTATCGGCTTGGAAAGCGACGACAAGGCCCTGGACCTTCTCGCCGCCGCTCTCGATCGTACGCGTTTCCCAGGTCTTTCCGCCATCGTCGGTCGCCAGCAAGAACGGTATTTCGCCCGTTGCCGTATCGCCCTGCTGACCGGCGACAAAGGCGGTTTGGGCGTCGACGATCGAAATCGATTCGATGCCGCCGGCCGGGAGCCGCTCGGCCGATTCGGACCAGGTCGCCCCGCCGTCACTACTCGTGAGGACCACGGATTCGTAGGTGGCGTCGGCGGTATGCACCTCACCAGCCAAAACAATCCAGTCGCCCGCGGAAGCGACCGAGGTCAGGTCCAGCAGAAACTCGCAAGGTTGCTCTGCCGAACAGCGAATCCCGGCGTACTCCAGCCGCTCGACGTCACATCCTGTGGACAGCGAGATGAGCGCGCCTTCGTAGACGGTGGCGTTCTCAAGCTCATCCGGTTCTTCCTTCTCTTCCCCGAGGACGATCGGCGGGGGCTCGGGAAGGTTGATGGCCGGCTGCCTGTTGACGACAAATTGACCGTTTGCGACGGCCGAAGTCGCCATGAACCAGACGAACGCGGCATATCCGAAACGGCGAGCCATTCGGACCGCATTCTAGCAGGTGTGTTCAACTACACTAAGGGCGGACTTCTTGAGGCCATTGTGTTGAGTGACGTGATCCAAGGGGTGCTCGAACGCGGACCTTGGGGCGTGTTCGTGGCGCTGGTCGATATATCGGCCCTGGCCTACCTGATTTACCACTTGATGAAAGCCTTGCGCGGCACGCGCGCAGCGCCGGTTTTCTTCGGGGTCAGCCTAGTCGCTTTGATGTATGTGGCGGCGGGCTGGTTGGGGCTGACGACTTTGCATTACGTGCTCGGAGTCGTCGCGCCGTACGCGCCGGTCGCCTTATTGATCTTGTTTCCGTCTGAAATTCGCTCGATGCTGCGCGGAATGGCGCTGCATATTGCTTCGCTTTTTCGTCCCGCCAGGACGCACCACGAGTACGAGGACATTGTTTTTGCCATCAGCCAACTCTCCGCAGGCCGGGTGGGCGCCCTGATCGTCATCGAGCGCGATACCGGACTGAAGACCTTCGTGCAGAGCGGCGTGGCGCTGGACGCGCGATTGTCTTCGGATCTTCTGGTGAGCATCTTTCAGCGCAGCACGCCGCTGCACGACGGCGGCGTGATCATCCAGAAACAGAAGATCGCAGCCGCGGCCTGCTTCTTGCCGCTGACGACGAATCCGGGATTAGTTTCCACGCTTGGCACGCGGCATCGAGCTGCCATCGGAATCACCGAAGAGAGTGACGCCGTTGCCTTGGCGGTCTCCGAAACCGACGGGAGAATCTCGATCGCAGCCGCCGGCGATATCCAGAGGGGACTCTCCCTGGATCGGCTCAGATTGGAGTTGGTGCGGCTGATGGGTCCGGTCGTGTCCACGCCGCGCGGCGAGCCGGTTCACCTGACCTCGGAACCACGAAGCGTCGACGCTGAGACCATTGTAGAGAATTAGCCGGCATGGCAGAAATTGGCAAGCGTCTTACAGAGCACGCGGGATCGAAGGTATTGGCGCTGGTCGCGGCGCTTGCGCTTTGGATTCTGGTTCCCCACGAGGATCTGCCGCAAGAATCTTTGGAGTCGAGCGTCATCGAGGCGGACGTCGCGGTCGAGCCGGCCTGGCTCGGGGCTGAATCGAGCGACCTCATCATCGATGAATTCACGGTCGTCCCCGCCTCTTTGCGGATTGCCGGTCCGGCCAGCATCGTGAGTTCCGTCGCTCGCCTCCAGACGGAGGCCATTGCCGTCTCGACGATGGCGGCGACGAACGCGGCGGAAGTCGCGGTGATTCTGCCGGATCCAAGTCTGCGATTCGTAGATAGCTCCATGGTTCGTGTTGAAGTGAAGATGAGGCCGCGTTAAGGCATCCGAAATCGGATATGAGCAAAGAACTCTTCGGAACAGACGGCATTCGCGGCAAGGCCGGAGCTTACCCCCTCGATGCGGCGACCGTGTATGCCTGCGGCAGAGCGCTGGGCGATCTGCTGGGCGGCAAGGGCCGCGCGCTGCTCGGCATGGATACGCGCGAATCGGGCGTAGAAATCGCCGAATATCTTGCCGCTGGTCTTGAGGACAAAGGCGTCGAGACGGTGCTTGCGGGGGTGCTGCCCACACCCGGCGTTTCGTTTCTCACCGCAGGCGGCGATTTCGATTTGGGCGTGATGATTTCGGCCTCGCACAACCCTTACGAAGACAACGGAATTAAGGTGTTTGGACCGGAGGGGTTCAAACTGCCCGATGACAAAGAACATGGGGTCGAGCAGAACATCCTGGGTCAGCTGCAGTCGGGGGTGAGCCCGCGCCGTGCAGCTCCGCCCGTCGACTCTTCCCTGGCGCAGAAGTACATCGATCACTTGGTCGAGGCTGGGGCGCCCGCAAGGGAGTTGAGGAAGCTGCGACTGGTAGTGGATTGCTCGCACGGCGCCGCCAGCCGGTTCGCGGGGCCGTTTTTCGACGCGTTGGGCATGGATGCCGAGGTCTGCTTCAACCAGCCGAACGGGCGCAACATCAATATGGACTGCGGCTCATTACACCTGGAGAACCTGCGCCAAAGGGTACTCGACAGGGGCGCCGATCTAGGGGTTGCCTTCGACGGCGATGCCGATCGGGCGCTGTTCATTGCCGATGACGGCGCGATCGTCGACGGCGATGCGGTGCTATTGCTTGCCGGCGAACTGCTCAAGGCGCAAGGGCGTCTTCCGGGCGATCGCGTGGTGACGACGATCATGGCGAACATGGGTTTGGAAAAAGCCTTGAAGGATCGCGGCATCAGCACGGTACGCACGCAGGTAGGCGACAAGTATGTGCTCGAAGAGATGCTGTCGGGAGAAGCGGCAGTCGGCGGCGAGCAGTCTGGACATGTGATCTTCAAGCAGTTCGCCAATACGGGCGACGGCATGTTGACCGCACGCATGGTGTTGGAGATTCTCGCGGCGTCAGGCGCGCCGATGAGCGAGTTGCGCAAGAAGCTGGTGGTCTTCCCGCAGAAGCTGGTCAACGTCAAGGTTTCGCGCAAGCCGCCTGTAGCCGAGGTCCCTGTGATCGCCGCGGCCATTGCAGCGGCGGAGGCCGAGCTCGGCGACCGCGGACGCATCGTGGTCCGTTACTCCGGTACCGAGCAACTGGCCCGCGTGATGGTCGAGGCCGAGAACCAAGAGGATGTCGACCGCTACTGCCGCGAGATCAGCACCCTGTTCCAACAAGAGCTAGGGGTCTAATGGCGTCGGGATGAAGCCGTCGCGCCAGGGAACCAAGCCTGCCGATCCCGAGTTGCAAGCCGGACGGCCGGAAAAGCCGCTTCGGCCGTTCGGGATTCCGCGTTGGCTGGGCGCTGGTCTCTACCTACTGTTTTCGTTCGTGCTGCTCGTGCCCTTGGTGCGGCGCTGGCGCCGGGAACGCTGGTGGCTGTTTGTGCGAGCGGTGATGGTCGTCGCCGGCCTCTCGGCGCTCGGAACGTGGGCGATCGGCTGGCTTGGCGTCGCCGCCGGAGGGCTTGGGGCGATTTCGCTCCTTTGCGGTATTTTGTTGGGTCCGTTGATCGACCCGGACCTGGAGCGCAAGCTACAGCGCAAGCATCGCGCCGAATATCTGTTGAACGGGGGAGTGCTCTCCGAGGGAAGCTTTTCCGGCTCGGAGCCGCTGCGCGCGGACCGGCCGCTCTATCTGCTCATTCGCTCGCCGCACGTCATGGTCGTTCCCCAGCGCGGCGACGGCGAGGTCCATGCGGCCATCGACATCCGCCGCATCGAGCGCATCGAAGTCGGCGGCGAACTTTACGTGCCAACTTACGTCTCCGAAGCGAAAGACCCGCCCGTCCGGGAGAAGACAGTTGACCAAAAGGCGTCTACGCAGATGACGCTCACGCTGGACGACGGCGCCCGCTTGGGATTCCGTTACCGCGGGGCCTTTCACAAACATCTGGCCGAAACCGCGGCCCATGGCATTTACAGCGTTCGAGCGGGGTTGCGCAGCAGGCCGACGACGCCGGCGCTGCGAGTCATCGGCCGGTAGGCTCGCCCAAGCCCATTGTTGTTCGAACAACCGCAGGCTCACGCCTGCGGCTCGGGTGGTGAGAGATCGATGTATACTCTCTCGTTAGCCGTGATTCGCCCCGTCATTTGCGCAGTCTTCACTATTGCGGCGCTGTCCGCGCAGGAGCACGGTTACACCACGGTCGACATCGAACGCGGCAGCCAACTCTTTCTCGCGAGTTGCGCCAATTGCCACGGTCCTGATGGTGACGCCCTTCCTGGCGTTGACTTGTCCACCGGCCGGTTCCGCCGCGCCGTCTCTGACGATGAATTGGTCAAGATCATCCAGAGCGGCATCCCAGGCACGGCTATGCCGCCCTCAAATAGTTCCGAGAGGGACGCAGAGCGCATTGTGGCCTTCCTCCGCACGATGAACAAATCAGACGCCAGCCGATTACCTGACGGAGACGCTGCGAAAGGGAAGGCAATCGTCGAAGGCGCCGGACAATGCCTCACGTGCCACCGTGTGCAGGGCCAGGGCGGATTCTTGGGACCCGATCTGAGCGCGATGGGCGCGGAAAGGCGAACCGAGGAATTGGAGCGCGCCCTGCTCGATCCCAGCGCTGACATCCGCGTGGATAACCATACCGTGCGCTGGGTAAGCCGAGAGGGAACGGAAATGATCGCGCGGCTTCTGAATCAGGACACCTACCGCTTGCAGGCCATCGACAACAGCGGCCAACTCGTCTCCCAGGCGAAGAGCGATCTCGGCGAGTTCGAGATTATGAGCCGCTCGCCCATGCCGGAATACCAACAGAAGCTTTCCGAGCAGGAGCTGGCCGACGTCGTCAGCTATTTGAAGACGCTGAGGGGGAACGTCCGATGAAATTCGCTGGCTCACGAGCAATCGTTCGATCGTTATTGCTGCTGGCTTGCGTCGCTTCCGTCGACGCCCAAGTGTCCTTCGAGCGCATTCTCCACGCCGACCAGGAGCCGCACAACTGGCTCACCTACTCGGGCAATCTCAACGGGCAGCGCTACAGCCTGCTCGATCAGATCACTCCCGGCAATGTGAAAGATCTGGAACTGCAGTGGGTGCTGCAAACGCGGCCCCCGGCTGAAGCAGCTTCGAAATACGAGGCCACCTCGATCGTTGTGGACGGCATTCTCTACACCGTGCAGCCGCCCAATGTCGTCGTTGCGCTCGACGCGGCGACCGGAAGAATCTTCTGGACCTACGCCTATGAGCCTTCGGCCGAATCGCGGCCCTGTTGTGGGCGCATCAATCGAGGGCTGGCCATTCTGGGCAACACGCTCTTCATGGGCGCGATTGACGGCAACTTGTTGGCGCTCGACTCTAGGGATGGCCATCTGCTTTGGAAGACTTCGCTGGGCAGGCCCGAAAGCGGTTACTCGGTCACCGTTGCGCCTCTGGTGGTGAAGAACAAGATCATCGCCGGGCCTGCGGGAGGCGAGTACGGCATTCGTGGCTTTCTTGCGGCGTACGATCCCGAGACCGGCAAGGAGTTGTGGCGCTTTAATACCATCCCCGGACCCGGCGAGGCCGGGCATGAAAGCTGGGAGAACGATGCGTGGAAGACGGGCGGCGGTTCCATCTGGACGACGGGCTCGTACGATCCGGATCTGAACCTGATCTATTGGGGCGTCGGCAATCCAGGTCCGGATTGGAACGGCGACATGCGGCCTGGCGACAACCTCTACACCAGTTCGGTCATCGCGCTCGACGCCGACACGGGCAAGCTCAAGTGGCACTTCCAGTTCACGCCTCACGACGAGTTCGACTTCGACTCCACGCAAATTCCTGTAATTGCCGATATCCCTTGGAAAGGGACTACGCGTAAAGTGCTGCTTTTCGCCAACCGCAACGGCTTCTTCTACGTGTTTGATCGCGCGACGGGAGAGTTTCTGCTCGGCGAGCCGTTTGTCAAAGTCACCTGGGCCACTGGGCTGGACGCCAAGGGACGTCCGAACACGGTCCTCGCGCCCACGCCGGAAGGCACGTTGATCTCTCCCGAAAATCAGGGCGGCACCAACTGGTACAACCCGTCCTACAGTCCGAGGACCGGGTTGTTCTACGTCCCCAGTTGGGTCGACACCAGCGCCGTGTACTTCAAGCGCAACGAACCGTACCGCGAAGGAAGCTGGTTCGGCGGCGGCGGAGCGACGCACGATATTCCGGCGGTGCGCGCTGGGCCGATTAACCGCCGGCGGCCGCAAAGCGGGTACGGCGCCATTCAGGCGATCGAGCCTCAGAGCGGCGACGTGAAGTGGCAGTTCAAGATGACCGATGTTACTGACAGCGGCGTCCTGTCTACGGCGACGGATCTGGTATTCGCCGGTGGCCGCGAAGGTTATTTCTACGCCCTCGACGCACGCACCGGAGACCCGCTGTGGAAGGCGATGGTCGGCGGGCAGATTTCGGCCGGGCCGATGACCTACATGGTTGCAGGCAAGCAGTACGTTTCGATTCCGGCGGGAAATGCGGTTTTCACGTTTGGGCTCCGCTAGCGCGGCGTCCGCTGGCGCGGCACTGGGCCCGCCTTCGCGGGGTGCGGCCCTTTGGGGAGGGGGTGGAGGCAGGGTGAAGAAACTGCTCCCTGACAGTCGCGGCACGGAAGGTCGGCTGGGTGGTTGGAATATGGGCGAGGTTTGGCCCTGGGGTTGGCGGTGGTGGAGGGCGTTGTGAAAACCGGCGTCCGGCGGGTTTCTTGCCTGTAGAAACAAGAAAACCCGCCGAACGGCGGGCGGATTCCCTTCTAAGCGGGGAATCGGAGATGTCTTCGGGTCGACCCTAGTGTCTGTTTCGCTCTTACGCTGCCGTTCCTTTGGCCTCGCGGCTAGCCCCTAACACTGCTTCCGATGCATCGGAGCCCCTGGCCGTGTCTGGCCCAACCAGGGATCTTCTAATTCAAGATGTAGCATGCCGTGTCAAGATTTTCGGGGTGTTCAGGCGCCTAAGTGATTGATTTGTTATCGATAATTTTTTGTTGGGTGAGGGGGCGCTGGCATTTACGGGCAACCGTGGGCCTTTACGCCCACGGCTCGGGCGGCTGACTAAGTGGGAGGTCGGGGACAGCCATGCTTGGAGGCCCCTGTCGGACGGCTAGGCGAGCCGATGGCGTTCTTGGCTCTGGTATTGGAGTTGGTAGAGCTTCCAGTAGAGTCCTCGATGGGCGATGAGTTCGGCGTGGGCGCCGATTTCGCGTAGCTTGCCTTTGTGCATGACCAGGATGCGTGAGGCCCGCTTGATCGTCGATAAGCGATGGGCGATGACGATTGAGGTGTGCTTGTCGACGAGCTGCGTGAGACCGTCGCGAATGAGCGTCTCGGTTGCGGAGTCCACGCTCGAAGTAGCTTCATCGAGGATCAAGAAGGGCGCGTTGCGGGCGAGAGCGCGGGCGAAACTCAGGAGTTGCTTCTGGCCCGCCGACAACGAAGCTCCGCGCTCGCCGATTACGGTGTGGAAGCCTTTGGGAAGCGACTGGACAAAGTTGAGCAGCTGGACGCGCCCGGCCGCTTGGCGCGCCTGATCGAGCGTGACGTCGTCGCCGAGGCGGATATTCTCTTCGATCGTTCCGCTGAACAGGTGCGGGTCTTGTAGCACGACGCCGAACCGTTTGCGCAGCGCATCGCGGCTCCACTCGCGAATGTCCCGGCCGCCGACCAG
>CAZYOX010000125.1:0-11003 GCA_964649285.1 uncultured Bryobacterales bacterium
CCAATTTCAGCGTACTCGGGCTCGGCCTGCCAAGCCCGGCCGCCTTCGCTCACGCCCTGCCGTTGGCGCTCGTTGCTTATCTGGTCGGCTTCACTGACATCATTACTGGGACTGCCATTCTGCAAGACGCCGTCCGCGACCGCCCCGAGCCCATTCCCTTCGACAATCGGCGCACGCACCTTGCGCTGGGGTTGCGCAACACCGGCATCGCCCTCATCGGCGGCCCGTTCTTCCCGCTGCAAGGGCCGTTGTGGGCCGGGGCCATGATCGCCGTCTCCGAACGCTACCGCCGCGGAAAAAAGGAAATGCAGTCGATCTTCTCGGGCGTCAGCAGCTACTACGTGCTCGGAATCCCTTGGGCCTACTTCATCGCTCCGCTTCTCGTGCTGCTGCGTCCCACACTCGACATAGCCTTCTCGCTAACGCTGTTGCTCACCGGCTTTGCCTGCTCCTATGTCGCCCTGGCCATGCTCCATGAGCGCATCGAACGCGGCATCGCCCTACTTGCGGCTGTGACCATCATGCACTTTTCGTTGACGACGGGCCTGCTTGTGGGCGTTGCTCTCACCCTCGCCCTGATCGGGCCAGCAGCCTGGCAAGACGAGACGGCCTGAGCGGCGCAGCTCAGTCCCCGGGACAAAAAGAAACCCTGTAACGAGGTCCTGCGCTCGTGGTCTACCGGGTGACAGCGCCCTCTCAACAGGAGTTTAAAAACATGAAGAATTCGTGGATCATCTTTTTGGCCGCGATGTCTCTGTTGGGCGCAAATGCGCTCGCACAGGCGCCGCGTGGAGCCGGGTCCCCCCAGGATCCCGCGACTCGAAACAGTCAGAACACCCCGGGCGATCAGACCATCCCAGGCAGTCCCAACGCCCCGGACAATCAGAACGCCTCTGAGGATTCCGAACCGGCGATCTCGTCCGCCGATCGCAAGTTCGTCGAACAAGCCGCCGAGGGAGGAATGGTGGAAGTTGCGGCCGGCAAACTTGCGCAGCAGCAAGGGCAGTCCGCGGAGGTCAAGGAGATAGGCAACACCCTCGTCGAAGACCACACCAAAGCCAACGAAGAGCTGAAGCAAATCGCATCTCAGGAGGGGATCGATCTTCCCGCGGACGCCAGCTCCAAGCACCAGAACGCGCTCGCGAAGCTGGAGCAAGAACCGGCCGAAGATTTCGATCGCAGTTTCTTGCGGCAGCAGGAGAAGATGCACCGCCAGGCCCTCTCGCGCTTTGAAAAGGCCGCGGAGCGATCTGAGAATCAGGCGATCCAGCAATTCGCTGCCAAGACCGTGCCGTCGCTGCGCGAGCATCTCGATGCCATTGAACAGGCATCTGCCGCGAGCGAGGCTCAGAGCGATGCGGCCAAAGCCGCTAGCGATGCAGCAGCCGCTCCGCAGCAGTAACCGGGCGTTGGAGCCTCTCTCTAGCGCGGTCCGTTGCCGGCCTAGCCGGCTTCGGTCCGCGAAGCTAACCGCTTCGCCGGGCCGTCTGGTCTGTCGGCTCTTCCCAATTCTTGCCGAACGCCAAGATATACCCATCTAGATCACGCACGGCGAACTTCCTTCATGGCGTAAACCTGGATGCAAGGCGCGTACTCGATCGCCCGTGATAGTACTCGACCGACGCCTCCAGATCCTTGACGATGAAGTAAGGCGCGAAGCCCTGAATTGGCTTCCCTGCGGGCATTTTGCATGAGACCGTAGCAAACGGGCATTTTGTTGGCGGTCTGGGCAAACGCTGCGCTAACCTCGGCTACTGCGTATGCCCCTCGATCATATTTGCGTCTTTTGCGGTTCGAGTTTCGGGCGAGGCGCAACATACAAGACGGCGGCCAAAGCGCTCGGGACGCTCCTTGCCGAACGCGGGATTACGCTCGTCTATGGCGGCGCTCGCGTTGGCTTAATGGGGGAGGGGTCGTTGCCGATGCGGCGCTCGCTGCCGGAGGCCAGGCCATGGGCGTTATCCCCAAGAGCATGGTGGAGCGTGAAATCGCGCACCAAGGCCTCACCCAATTGCACGTCGTCGAAACCATGCACGAACGCAAGGCGCTAATGGCCGGCCTTTCACACGCATTCATCGCACTTCCTGGCGGCTTCGGCACGCTCGAAGAATTCTGCGAGATCCTTACCTGGGGACAACTCGGCCTGCACCACAAGCCAGTCGCCCTGCTCAACGTCAACGGGTACTACGACGATCTGCTCGCCCTGTTCGATAAGTCCTTCAAGGAACTGTTCGTTCGGACCGAGCACCGCCGGCTGATCGTCCACGGCGCCGACCCCGTCCAGGTTCTCGACGCATTCGCAGCCTACGAACCGCCAACAGTCACCAAGTGGCTCGACCCAAGCGAGACCTAGCTCCCGAGGCTCGGCAATCGTCAGGCGCCAACTCCCTCGTCGCGAGAGCATGCCGCCAAGCCGCTATAATATTGATTCGATGGCTGAAATCGCGCCTTCCATCTTGTCGGCAGACTTCGCGCGCCTCAGCGAGGATGTGGCCGTCGTCCGGCGCGCCGGCGTCAAGATGATTCACGTCGACGTCATGGACGGGCATTTCGTCCCGAACATCTCCATCGGCGTGCCGGTTGTGGCTTCGCTACGCAAAGCGACCGATTTGTTTCTTGATTGCCATCTGATGATCTCCGATCCGGACGCCTATGTCCCGGCGTTCATCGCGGCCGGAGCGAACAACGTCACCATTCACCAAGAGGCGACTCGGCATCTACACCGCAGCTTGCAACTCATCAAAGACCATGGCGCGCAGGCCGGCGTGGCCCTCAATCCGGCAACGCCCGTTGAGACGCTGGACCACGTCCTCGACATGGTCGACTTGGTTCTGGTCATGAGCGTCAACCCAGGTTTCGGCGGCCAAAAGTTCCTGCCGCTGGCCCTGTCCAAGATCGAACAACTCGCTGAATTGCGCCAGGCGCTGGGTTTGCGCTTCAAAATCGAGGTTGACGGCGGCATCGACACGAGCAATATCGCCGAGCTCACTCGCGCCGGCGGCGACATATTTGTCGCCGGCTCCAGCATTTTCGGAACCCCTGACGCGGCCCGAGCCGTAGAATCCTTAAAGGAGCGCATCGCCGGCGCTCACGTCGTCCACGTCTAGCAGAATGCCTATGACTCGCAATTCCCTCGGACTCGCTTTTCTTACGATCTTGACGTTGGTTGGTTGCGGCCGCAATCCGTACGACAACCCGATCGCCAGCGACTCGCAACAGCCCGACAAGGTGCTGTTCGACCAGTCGGTCAACTACATCGAGAAGAAGCGCTACGACATCGCCCGTTTACAGTTGCAGACGCTGATCAACACGTACCCGGACAGCGAGTACATCGCCAAGGCCAAGCTGGCTATCGCCGACAGCTGGTACCAGCAGGGCACCAGCAGCGCCTTGGCGCAGGCCGAGGCGGAATACGACGACTTCATCACCTTCTTCCCCTCGATGGAGGAGTCGGCCGAAGCGCAAAAGCGCATCTGCGAGATTCACTATGACCAGATGGTCAAGCCCGACCGTGACAACACCCACGCCGTTCGTGCCGATCAGGAGTGCCGCCAGTTAATTCTGCAGTGGCCCAACAGCATTTTCCGCAAGGAGACCGAGCAGAAGCTGCGTGAAGTCCAAGAGGTCATTGCCGAAGCGGAATATCGCGTCGGCACATACTACACCGGCAAAGGCAGCTACCGCGCCGGCGCCAACCGCCTGCAAACGCTGACCGAGCACTACCCGCTCTTCAGCAACAGCGACGATGCGCTCTGGACCTTGGGCGAAACCTACGAGAGCATGGGCGAAGAGTACACCGAGCAGATGGTAGACGCTTACACCAAGATCGTTCGCGACTACCCGCTGAGCCCCTACGTCGATGCAGCCAAGTCAAAGTTGTCCGATCTTAACCGGCCTATCCCAACGTCCGATCCGCAGCGCTACGAGTTGCATAAGTACAACGTGGATAATCGGCAATACAAGGGATTTTGGGCTAAGTCCTTTGGAATCTTCGGTTCAGCGCCAGATGTAAGAATGGCCGCGAAGGTCGGAGAGCCGGCGAGCACGACGCTCATGCCAGCGACGCCTCCGGGCATCCGCACTTCTACCGGAATCGGAGTGGGGCAGCAGCCGAGCGCCGACGTGGGCGTCCAAACGATCGAAGGCCCAGGCGCCATCGACACGGAACCCGATGCTCGCCAAAACCGGCCGTCCACGCCGCAGAATTAACGTGGATACTACTCCCCGTACTAGGAGTTCCGGGTTACACTAGCATCGAACGCGCCGAGGTCATAGGAAGGCCGCGGAGGGCGCTCGGAGCCTTGGCTGTGAGCCTTATACTGATTGCGGACGACAACCCCCATGCTCATCGCATGGGCCGTCAGATCCTCAGCCAAGAGGGGTATGAGGTTGCCACCACCTCCAACGGAGACGAAACGCTCCAGTACCTTGCCGAGAATCAACCCGATCTAGTCCTAGCCGATACGCGGATGCCAGGGCCCTCGGGCTTTGACGTTTGCCGTCGCATCAAGCGGCATCCGAAGCTGAGTCACGTCAAGGTTGTGCTGTTGGCAGGGCCGCTTGAGCCGTTTGATCCAGCGCAGGCCGAGGCCGCCGGCTCGGATGGAGTGCTGCATAAGCCGCTCGACGCCTACTCGCTGATCGACACCGTCAAATCGCTGATCGGCGAGGCTCGGGCCAAAGAAACCGTCCGTGACGCGGAACCGGCAGCTTCCCTGCGCGTACTGGATCGCTCGGCGGCGCCGGCAGAGCCTCGCCCCGCCCCGGAGCCTGCCGCGAATCTTTCTTCGCAAAACGGCGCCGAACTCGATCCGTTCGGCGCCGCCGTCCAGGCTGCGCTGAGCGACAGCCAGAACGAAGAACTGCGGGAAGAAGCGGTCCGCCAAGCAGTTAGTGAAGTATTAACTGCTGCTGTGCCCACATTGGTTGATACACTCACACAGAGAGTTCTGGAAAGGCTCAGACAACTCTAAGTATCAATGGCAGGTCAAAACTCCTTCGACATCGTCTCCCAAATCGAGCTCCCTGAAGTCCAAAACGCCGTCGAGCAAGCAAGCAAAGAGATACTGACTCGCTTCGATCTAAAGACGACGAAGAGCTCCATCGAATTCGACTCCTCCGCGCCCAAGCTAACCCTGCGCAGTCAAGACGAGTACACTCTCAAGCAAGTCGTCGACGTGCTCGAATCAAAACTCGTCCGGCGCAAGGTGCCGCTAAAGAGCCTCAATTACGGCAAGGTGCAGCCCGCGGCGAACGCCAGCGTGGTGCAAGAAGTCGAGTTGCAACAAGGCATCCCCGTGGAGAAGGGCCGCGAAATCGTGAAGAAGATCAAGGACCTGAAGCTCAAGAAGATTCAGGCTTCCATCCAGGGCGATCAGGTTCGCGTCACGGGGCCCAGCCGCGACGATCTGCAAGCGGCCATGGCGGCGCTCAGGGAGCAAGACTTCGGCATCGACATGCAGTTCACCAACTATCGATCGAACTAAGAGCTCCACATGGCGCGTATTCTCGAATCCGTTTTCATCGATGGACCAGCCGGAAAGCTTGAGGCTCTACACGAAGGACCAGACGACGGCGTCGTCATCGAACGAGTCGCTGTTGTCTGTCATCCGCATCCGCTTCACGGCGGAACACTGCACAACAAAGTCGTATTCCGGCTCGCGCGCGGCATCCGCAATGCCGGGGCGGCGGTGATTCGCTTTAACTTCCGGGGCGTGGGACTCAGCGAAGGCAAGCATGACGACGGCAAGGGCGAACAGGACGATGTCCGCGCGGTCGTCGCTTTCGCAAAAAAGCGCTATCCAGGGCTGCCCATTATCGGCTCGGGATTCTCGTTCGGCTCAAACATCGCCCTGCGCGTAGCCGCCAAGGACAACTGTTTCGAACGCTTCATCGCCGCGGGACTACCGGCGAATCGCGGCGGTTTCGACTTCCTGGCAAAGTGCCCAACCCCCAAGATCTTCATTCATTCCACGAATGACGAACACGGCTCGCGCGAAAACATGGAAAAGGTTTTCGCCGCCGCCGCAGAACCGAAGCTGATCGAATGGATCGACGCCGAGGACCACTTTTTCGCGCACCGCTTGGAGCAGTTCGAGCAGAAGGTCATTGCCGCCGCCCTGCATAACTTCGAAGAAGAGTAGCCGCCTCACGTCCTCCGCATAAGAACGTCGTCGGCGCAGGCTAGCCCCATCTGGCCTGTAGTATGCAGGAATGGATCCAGTCATTCCGTTTGACCTAAACCGCATGTTTGTGGGCCAAGCGCCCCCGCTCTACTTCATGGAGATTGTGGTCAGGGTCATCCTGATCTATGGCTTCGCCGTCCTCGCCTTACGCTATATGGGCAAACGCGGCGTGCGCCAACTGACGCCCTTCGAATTCGTCGTTATCATCGCCCTTGGTTCGGCGACCGGCGACTCCATGTTCTATCCGGAAGTGCCCATTCTCTATGCCTGGCTGGTCATTGGTTCGATGGTTGTGCTGGATACCCTCGTGGCCAATCTGCAGGCCCGATTCAGGCGCGTGAATGCGTTCATGGAAGGCCTCCCTCGCTTGGTGATTCACGATGGCCAAATTCTAGAAGAGGAGCTCACCGCCGAGAGCCTGCGCATTGACGAATTGCTCAGCCGGCTGCGCGAGAAAAATATTGTGAATACCGGCGAAATTCGCTACGCCTTTCTTGAACCGTCCGGCAACTTGGGAATCATTCTCCACGAACCTAACCGCCGGACATCGGGACACGATACGGTACCCATGCGTTTGCTGGAACAGTGCGCCGCATCCGCGCCGAAACTCCCCCTTGACGTCTAGGTATATCGGCGCCATACTTACCTAGACGACTAGGGATATGGCGCGACGCGACAAACTCCAGGGCTCGCTCGACCTTCTAATCCTGCGCACGCTGCGGGGCGAGCCGCTGCACGGCTACGGCATTACGGCTCAAATCCAGGCTTGGTCCGAGGGCGAGTTGGAAGTCGAGGAAGGTTCGCTCTACCCCGCCCTGCACCGCTTGGAGCGCGACGAACTGCTGAGCGCCGAGTGGCGTGAGACCGAAGCCGGGCGCCGGGCGAAGTATTACAAACTCACGCGCAAGGGCCGCAAACATCTCGACCAAGAACTGGAACGCTGGGGCCGGCTGTCGGCGGCCATCGCGCTGTTTCTTGAGCGGAGCGATGCATGAACTTCTGGCGGCGCATACGCAAACTCCGCGGGCTCAACCAAGAGATCGACGAAGAACTGCGCTTTCATCTCGCAAGGCGCCGAACATTTTCGACGTGCTCGATGTGAGCCCGCTGTTGGGACGCGCATGGGGACCAGACGCCACGGACGAAGTCGTCTTAAGCGAGTTGGCTGGAAGCGTTACTTCGGCGGACGCCGCGAAGTCGCCGGCTCGGCGGTCAAACTGAAGGGCCGCTCGTACTCGATTGTGGACGTGAAGCCGAAGGAGTATCGGCCTTGTAGCGGCCTATATTCCGGCGCGCCGAGCGACGAAGATTCAGCCGGTCACGGCCCTCAGGCACGACTGAGAACATCTCCGCGTCGCATGGAAGAGGGGAGGTAGCTTGCGATTGGCTGCACCCAGCGCGGAATTGCCGTGTCATAATTCGTCCCGCCGGCGCCCTTTCAGAGAGCATCGGCATGGGCGGCATGGCCGCCGGAGACATCTCGTTCGAAATTTCAGCAGGAGACCTTTCCCATGACTCGAAAAGAATTTCTCGCAGTTCCGATGTTGGCGGGGGCGGCGGCCGCAGTGGCCAGCGCGGCTCCGGGCGGCAATCCAAATTACAAGGCCAAGCGCATCAACAGAGCCATTGAGCTTCTCGCCGATAAGCAACCCATTTATTATTCGGGCGGCCGCGGCGGCTACGAAGAAGGCAAGAAGCTCGGCGGCCCCAACGGCACGCACTCCGACTACCTGAACTACGAAATGGAGCACGGCCCGCTCGACTTCACGGCGCTGCGCGGCTTCATGCAAGGTCTTGTCGATGCGGGCCCAACGAAGTCCGGCCATCGCACGCCAGCGGTAATCTGCACGCTGCCGGTTCTGGGCACCTCCGCGGCCCACATGGAAGCGAATTTCTGGGTCGTGCAACAGACCATCGCTTGCGGCGTTCACGGCATTCTGTTGTGCCACGCACGCGACCCCGAGGCGGTCGCTTGGATGGTGCGCGCATGCCGCTATCCGCGGGCGAAGCCGGTTAACGACTTCCTCGGCGAAGGTCTGCTGGGCAACGGCAGCCAAGGTTTCTCGTCGCGCATTTGGGGCCTTTCGACTGCGGAGTACATGGCCAAGGCGGACCCCTGGCCGCTGAACCCCGAGGGCGAGTTCATGTTGGGCATCAAAGTGGAAGACCGCCATGCACTCGCCGCCGCCGACATGGTGACGGCCGTGCCTGGTCTCGCTTTCGCTGAGTGGGGCCCAGGCGACATGGGCATCTCGTTGGAGCTTCCGGACGGCCACGTGGCCAACGACGAACTACACCCGATGATGCGCGAGGCGCGCAGCACGGTGCTGGCCGCCTGCAAGAAGCATGGACTGGCCTTCTTGAATACCGTACGCGAGAACGACGTTACGGCGATGATCGACGAAGGCGTAATGATCGGCGCGGGCGCCAATGCCGCAACGGCCGACAAGGGCCGCAAACACACAAACCGCCAGATGCCTTGGTAGTCTTCTCGACAGCTTGCGAATCGCAGGGCGGCCAAGGGCCGCCCCTTTTTGCGCCGCGCGGGCTTTTCATGGAAAAGCTCAGCGGTCGCCATCTCTCCGCTATCGGCGTTCTAGGCCGTCTCCTTGGACCTTGCTGGGTTTTCCGCCGAAGCCTTGTCGCGACGGCGCCTCTCGAAGAAGAGTTGCGTGCCGCGAAAGATCAGCGACACGGCCAACCACAACAGCAGCACCACGAGGGGATACGCGATGCCTTTGGGGTATCTCCAGAACAGTACGCTCAGGCCCAGCAAGAGCAATCCGCTAAGGGCCATAATCTTGGCTTCCACGGGTCCCAAAATCCGGCGGTCGCCCACGGCCGCGCTTACCGCATGACCGATACGCATCGCCCCCGCTGCGGCGCGCCCCGCACTGCCTCCATACCCACGCCTCCGCCTGGGGACTTGCTGCCCGCTAGGCGGGCGAGGCCGGCGGCGGTCGTCGAGTACGATCTCGGTCGCCCCCTCAAGATCTTCCAAGAACATCTGCTCCACGTCACGCGCGAATCCTTCGTCTTCGATGATGGCGTCCAACTCGCAGTTGCCTAGCCAACTGGTGACGTTTAAGTTTGTCGAGCCGACGCGCGCCCAGCGGCTGTCCGCAACGCCCGTCTTGGCATGCAGCATGCGGCCGTTCCATTCGTAGATGCGTACGCCCGCTTCAAGCAACGGCCGGTAGCCGGCACGTATGAATGGAGTCGTGATCGGAACGTCGTTCGCACCCGGCAACAGCAAGCGGACGTCTACGCCGTCCTTGGCCGCCGCGCGCAAGGCCTGGACGTAAGTGGTGGTGCCCGAAAAGTATGCATCGGTCAGCCACAAGCGTTGCTGGGCAAGTGCGGCCACCATTTGATCGATGCGCAACATGCCGGCCGTGTTCGGCACGCTTGCGACGATGCGCATGGCCACGTCGCCGGCCGGCCGAGGCCGATGGACCCTGTGTTCTTCGTCGGGAAACGGTTCGCCGGTCATTTCCCAAGTCTGCTCAAACGCACGTTCAATGTCGGCGACGATCGGACCTTGCACTTCAACGCCGGTGTCGCGCCAAGGATCGAGGCCCTTCTGGGGGTTTCCCTCCCAAATTTTCCCGACGCAAAGGCCCATGACGAAGGCCGTCTTGCCGTCGATGGAGATCATCTTACGGTGATCGCGTGAGAGCCAGCCGAAAGGGCTATCGAGCCGCGGTGGATTGAAAGACCTGACATCGACGCCTTCTTCCCGCAGCCGTCGCCAAAAGCGCGGCAGCGCCTTGCCCAGACAACCCAGCCAGTCGTAAATGAGACGTACCTGAACGCCGTGCCGGGCGCGCTCAATTAAGGCATCGGCAAAAAGCCGCCCCGTGGCGTCGTCGCAAATGATGTAATTCTCAAAATGTATCGTGTGCTTGGCCGAGGCGATCGCCTCCAACCAACGAGGGTAGTTCTCGGTAGAGTCCCGCAACAGCCGGACGCTATTGCCTAAGACCAGCGGCGCGCCAGACGCGCGCTCGAACGCCTGGCCGGCAAGCTCACGAACCAACGGCGGCCGGTACGACAGATTCTGTAGTCGTGCTGCACTCACCTCGACACGCTTCCCTAACCGCTTAGGATACGTGAATCGTCGGCTTTGCCTGATCGGACGCGGCCCGTTAGGCTACGTACTGTCATGAAAGCAAGCCTCCCCGAAATTACGCTGAACCTTCTGCGCATTGCCGCTGGAGTGATCTATGTGCCGCACGGCTGCCAGAAGCTGTTCGGCGAAGAGCCGCCCGACTTCGCCTCGCTGCTTGGAGTGGCCGGTCTATTAGAACTCATCGGCGGTTCGATGATTATTGTCGGACTCTTCACCCGCCCCGTCGCCTTTATCCTGTCGGGACAAATGGCGGTTGCTTACTGGACCGCTCACGCGCCGCGCGGTCCATGGCCGATCGATAACGGCGGCGAGTTAGCGGTGCTGTTTTGCTTCATTTACTTGTTCCTATTCGCATGTGGCGGGGGAAGATGGTCCATCGATGGCATGCGAAAGACCGGAAAAGCCTGAATATCGGCCGAACGCCTGCTAAGCTCTTTGAATGCTGGCCAACTGGGCCGTACTGGGAGGTTTTTACCTTGGCTCTAACAATTAGCGTTAACGGCAAGTCGGCGACAGTGGATGTCCCGGCGGAAATGCCCCTGCTCTGGGTGCTGCGCGATGTCCTTAAATTAAAGGGTTCCAAGTTCGGATGCGGCATCGGCATGTGCGGCGCCTGCACCGTACATCAAGACGGCGTGCCTGTGCGCTCCTGTATCACGCCGGTATCGAGTGTCGCCGGTAAGAAG